>JALFIK010000023.1 GCA_022776205.1 Eubacterium sp. | reverse complement strand
GAATTCCTTTCAAAAATTGGTTTTGAGACAAGACAGGTCAGAAACACAATGATAATCGGTGGAGGGAAAGCTGCGTATTACCTGGCCAAACAACTGCTCGATGTGGGAATCAGTGTGAAAATCATTGAACAGGACAAGAAGAGATGTGAAGAGTTATCCATTCTGCTTCCAAAGGCCATCATAATTAACGGAGATGGTACAGATCAGGAGCTCTTATTTGAAGAGGGACTTTCCTATGCGGAATCTTTTGTTGCCCTCACCGGTATTGATGAAGAAAATATTTTCCTGACCCTCCATGCAAAACAGGTGTCGAAAGCGAAAGTAATTACAAAAATCAATAGGATTAATTTTAAAGATGTTATCAATAAGCTGGATGTGGGCAGCGTAATCTATCCAAGATATATTACTTCTGAAGCAATCATTGCCTATGTCCGTGCAAAAAAGGCTTCCATGGGAGGTAATATCGAAACTTTATATCATATGTTCGATCACAGGGTGGAAGCAATCGAATTTTGTGTGGATGAAAAATCTGTTGTCACAGATATTCCCCTCTCTGAACTTAAATTAAAAAAAGATCTCCTTTTATGTTTTATCAATCGTAACGGAGCAATTATCCTCCCTAAAGGACAAGATACAATTCAACAGGGAGACACCGTCATGATTGTGACAACTCACACCGGCTTAAATAAAATTCAGGATATATTAATCTGAACGGAGGCAGAAATGAACAGTTCAATCATTCGATATATTTTGGGCTCTGTCTTAAAAATAGAAGCGGTTTTCATGATTCTGCCATGTTTTGTTGCCGTGGTATATCATGAGAAAAACGGAATTTATTATCTTATAGTTTCTGTTATATCTTTTATTGTAGGAATGCTTATGTCACGTAAAAAACCGGATAAATATATTTTTTATCTGAAAGAGGGATGTGTTGCCACAGCATTAAGCTGGATCTTTTTAAGTATATTTGGTGCACTTCCTTTCTGGCTGTCCGGAGAGATTCCATCTTATATAGATGCTTTATTCGAAACCGTCTCTGGTTTTACCACAACCGGTTCAAGTATCCTTTCCAATGTGGAAGCGCTGTCTCACTGTGCTTTATTCTGGAGAAGTTTTACCCACTGGATCGGAGGGATGGGAGTTCTTGTGTTCCTCCTGGCGATTATTCCTTTAAGTGGTGGTTCGGATATTAATCTGATGAGGGCAGAAAGTCCCGGACCGTCAGTAGGAAAATTTGTTCCGAAAATTAAATATACAGCACAAATTTTATATCTGATCTATTTTGTGATGACCACTGCAGAGATTTTTCTTCTCATTATGGGCAAGATGCCTGTATTTGATGCCATCACCCTTTCTTTTGGCACGGCAGGTACCGGAGGATTTGGCATAAAAAACAATAGTATCGCAGGATATTCCCCTTATCATCAGTGGATCATAACTATATTTATGATTTTATTCGGTGTGAACTTTAATGCGTATTATCTAATTCTTTTTAAGAAATTAAAGAAGGCTTTAAAGATGGAGGAAGTCCGGGCATATTTTCTCATTATTTTTCTTGCGGTTGCAATAATCACAGGCAGTCTTATCCGGACGGATATGGGATTTTGTACAGCTCTTCGTCATGCTGCATTTCAGGTTGGTTCGATAATTACAACAACAGGTTATGCAACCATAAATTTTGATGCCTGGTCCCAGACGTGCCGTACAATTCTGGTCCTCCTAATGTTTATTGGGGCTTGTGCCGGAAGTACCGGAGGTGGAATCAAGGTTTCCCGTTTTATTGTTCTTATAAAGACTGTTATGAAAGAATTAAATTCTTTTATCCATCCAAAAAGCATCCGAAAAATTAAAATGGATGACAAACAAGTAGAACATGAAGTGGTGCGTTCCATCAATGTTTATTTTACTACATTTACCCTTATTTTTATTCTTTCCCTGTTTGCAATTTCCCTCGAGGGTCATGACCTTGTCACAAACTTCACGGCAATTGCTGCGACGATCAATAACATCGGACCGGGTCTTAATATGGTCGGACCAGAATGTAATTTTGGATTTTTCAATAATTTTTCTAAATTGGTAATGATCTTTGACATGCTGGCAGGACGACTGGAGCTATTTCCATTACTCATTTTGTTTCATCCGGGTATTTGGAAAGAATTCCTGGCACAGAAGGTATCAGAAAAAAGGAATAACAAAGAGTTTCGCTTGCAGAACACTCGCGCCGAGCGCGAGTGTGCATCCCCCGGAGGGTTTTTATTTGATAGGAAATGACGTAATTTCCTATCAAATAAAAAATCTGTATCGGGATGAATTACTTCATTCGATACAGATTTTTAAGTTTCGGTAATACCTGATTTAAAAACCGTTATTCACAGGGAATATCTCCCACCCCATTTAAGATAAGGCGCGGACGATAAGGAAATTGTTTGACTGTCTCACGGGAAGACACCCCGGATAATACAAGTACCGTATCAAGCCCCGTCTCGATTCCGGCAATAACATCCGTATCCATTCGGTCACCAATCATAACAGCTTCCGAAGAGTGTACACCAAGAATCTGAAGACCGGTCCTCATCATCAGCGGGTTCGGCTTTCCGACATAATAGGCTTTTTTCCCCGTCGTCGCCTCAATCGGTGCGACAAAAGCACGACAGGCAGGTGCAATTCCACCTTCGACAGGTCCGGTAATATCTGTGTTTGTTGCAATGAGTCTTGCTCCGTTATTTACCAGATTCATTGCCTTTGTAATGTGCTCATAACCATAGGTTACCGTTTCGCCTACAACAACATAATCCGGGTCCACATCATTAATCGTAATTCCGGCATCATATAAGGCATTATACAAACCATGATCACCAATGACATAGGCACTGCAGCCCGGTGCCTGGTTTTGTAAAAATTTCGCTGTGGCCAGGGCACTTGTATAGAAATGTTCCTCACTGATTTCAAGGCCCATGCGGTATAATTTATTCTGAAGTTCCTTTGGAGAACGACTGCTCGCATTAGTCAGGAATAAAAATCTTTTATCCTCTCTTTGCAGCCATTCCACAAATTCCTTTACTCCGGGAAGAAGATGATTGCCATGGTAAATGACACCATCCATGTCACATATAAATCCTTTTTTTTCTCTTAAACTTTCCATTTTGTTCTATTCTCCTTTTCTTTTCTCTTCACGATGCTATTGTATATGCTGTTTTTTCTTTTGTAAAGCGGGAAAAGAAGATTATTCCATATTTTTCAAAAAATTTACTTTTTTTATATTTAAAACTTACTGCAGATATATTTTTCTTACCGGTGATCACTGAGCCAGCGATATGCACAATGAGCAAGAGCACTGGCACCAAATGGGAGAACTCCCTCATTAAATACTACCGTAGGATTATGGCTTTGTCCGGGTTCCTTATCAGGAAAACCGGCAGCAAGAAACATATACGCTGAAGGAACACGATCCGTAATCTCTGCATAATCATCCGATCCGCTCGATTCAATTCCCGGAATGGCAAATTTGTCCGGGCAGGATAGCTCATCCATATATTTTAATATTTCATTGATAAACTCCTTGTCACAAATAAGAGGGGGTACTTCGGAAAGCATTTCAACCGTTGCTTCTGCATGGAAGGTTTTTGCCGTCATTTCCGCTACTTCCTTCATTCTGGAAACAAGAAGTTTCCTTCCTTCTTTGGAAGTCGTCCGAATACTTCCCTCCATTACTGCGGTATCCGGAATAATATTAAATGCCGTACCTGCTTCAAAATGTCCGATGGTAAGTGTGGAGAAATCTGCCGGATTAGATTCTCTTGCAATCAGTTCCTGTAATGCCGTATGAATATGGACGGCAACGTTGATCGGGTCAACAGAAAGGTGAGGATAAGCGCCGTGGGCCCCTTTTCCCTTCACGGTAATCCGGAATCCATCACAGGAGGCCATCATTGTTCCCGTATTATTATAGAAATATCCTCCCGGAGTACCGCCGGGACCAACATGAAAGGAGAGAGAGGCATCTACCTTTGGGTTTTCCAGGATTCCGGCTGAAACCATGTCTTTCCCACCTTCAAAGGTTTCCTCTGCCGGCTGAAACATCAGCTTTACCGTTCCTTTCAGCTCTCCCTCTACTTCTTTGAGCATCCTTGCGGCAGTAAGCAGCATGGCAGCATGAAAATCATGCCCACAGGTATGAGCTTCGGTTTTTGTCGGGCACGCAAAGGGAAGCCCGCTTTCTTCAGGCATTGGCAGTGCATCCATATCTGCTCTTAAAAGCAGTACTTTTCCTCCATTTCCGATGGTAGCGGTTACACCATGACCACATTCCTGTGAATCGATGCCATATTCCTTTAATTTATCCATGACATATTTTTTTGCCTTTGGCATATTTAACCCAACTTCCGCATTCGTGTGAAAATATCTTCGGTTCTCCACCGTATCATCATTTAACTCATTAGCACGTTTAAAAAAATCCATAATAACCTCCTGTATATATTTTTTCAGATTTGTAACTATGGTTACGGAATCTGCTTTTGTTTTGATATATTATAAGACCAAATAAAAATTTAGTAAAGGAGAAAACACATGAAAAATTATAAATGCGAAATGTGTGGCTACATCTACAGTGAGGCAGACGGAGATCCGGATAACGGAATCGCTCCTGGTACAAAATTTGAAGATTTACCTGCAGACTGGGTTTGCCCGCTCTGTGGTGTCGGCAAAGATGAATTTGTAGAGGAGTAATCCCTCTTCTATTAATTTGGGACAAGGCAGCCTTTTTTATTTACAGGCTGCCTTGTCTTTTTTCATGTTATTTAATTCCGGCAAAACAGTTAACAGCATTACAATAAAACAGATACTTCCTCCAACTACATTTGATACCGGTTCCGCAAGGAACACTCCATTTGTTCCCATATGAAAAACAGAGGGCAGAAGATAGGTAAGAGGGACAACAATAATCACTTTTCGCAGAAGAGAGAAGAAAATTGCATGTTTTTTCTTGTTCAGGGATTTAAACATTGTCTGTCCCACATATTGAAGAAGCATAAAAATAAACGCAGAGAAATACAATTTCATGGCGGGAACCGCATCTTTATAAATTGTCTGATCCGAACTGAAAATTCTGATTAGAAAATGTGGGAAAAATAAAATAATTCCCCAGATAATAACGGTATAAAGAAATGCAAGCCCCATCATTGCCATTCCGGCTTTTTTTACCTGTTCCGGTTTTCCGGCACCATAATTATAACTGATTACAGGAGAAGAACCTTCCGTAATCGCATGAATTGGTGTCTCAACCATCTGACGGATGCTCGTAAGAATTGTCATAACAGAAATATATAAATCTCCTCCGGTTAAAGACAAAACATTGTTACAACAAATCGTTACGAGGCTGTTTGTAAACTGCATGATAAAACCGGCACTTCCCAGACTGACAATATTTCTGGCATTTTCCCCGCATTTTTTTATTTCATTTTTTTTGAGAAAATGGATTTTATATTCCGCTTTCTGATATAAAAAATGAAGAACAAAGGCAGCGGCAAACATCTGGGAGAGGATTGTTGCGATTGCTGCCCCTTCGATTTCCATTTTAAACCCAAAAATAAACAGCGGATCAAGAAAAATGTTAAATACTGCCCCGATGACAATGGAAATCATACCCGTGGTCGAATATCCCTGCGCATTGATAAATGGATTCATACCGGTTACCAGCATGGAGGGAAGGGTTCCGACTAAATAAATCAAAATATATGGGTGTGCATAACGCAGAGCATTCTGTGAAGCGCCAAAAAGCAAAAGAACCGGCCGGGCAAAAAGAAATCCAATCGCCATAAGTATGACAGCACAGACACTTATCATAAAAAATGAAGTGTTCATAATGAAGGATGCCTCTTTTTTTTCTCCCCGTCCTCTGGCTATAGAAAAAAGAGGGGCACCGCCTCCTCCGAAAAGATTGCTAAAAGCAGTGATAATTACAATGATCGGAAAACACAGACCAACTGCACCGAGAGCGGTTGTTCCGATCCCTGGAATTCTTGCAATATAGATTCGGTCGACAATATTATAAAGTAAACTGAAAATCTCTGCGACTAGCATGGGAATGGATGCCCTGAGTATATTTTCTGTTATTTTCCCTTCTTCAAAATCAATTTGTTTCATGGTTTCTGTCTTCATTCCTTTTATCCGGATTGTCAAATCGGGCAATAGTCAGTCTGAGTTTATAATTTTCTTCTTTCGTTTCATCCAATTTCTTCTGTAACTCCTCTGTCTTATGATACATTTCCCGTTCCTTTGAAATGACAGCCTGCTCTTGTTTCAGTGCTGCCTCTTTCTCACAAATCGCAAGCTCCTGTTTCAGTGCAGTCAAGTTTTCTTTACACGAAGATAGTTCCTTTTCCATATTAGCCCGGTCTGAACGGGCAGCCATAAGATCTGCTTTTGCTTTCTCTATTTCATTTTCCATTTCGTCCATCTTTTTTTGAAAAGACATCAGCTCTTTTTCTTTTTCCTTTTGATTAAGAAGAAGTGCATTGATTTGTCTGCTTAGGTCGGCATTTTCTTCCCGTAGTTGTTCTGCATCTTTTACTTTGCCTTCCAGTTCGTGTAATTTTTCCAAAAGCAGAACATTCGCCTTTTCTTTTTCCTTTATCAGAGCGGAAAACGTAGAGAGCTGATCGTCCGAAGATTTTTTCGCATCCTGTATGGTGTCATAAAGTTTTTTTAATGTATTATATTCCTCAATCAATTCCTGATTTTTTTGAGACTGGACAGACAGTTTCTGTCTGTATTCTTCTTCTTTTTCTTCTGTGCTTTTTTTATATGCACTTAGTTTTCTGTCATACTCTGCCTGAATTTCTTCCCGGCCCGAAAGTGCCGTCTCAAATAAGTTTCGGATATTCGTAAGGGAGGCTTCGAGAGCTTTCGTATCCACACCTCCCTGCCGTAATTTTTCTTCCTGAAATCCCGCTTCCACAAGATCAAATATCCGATTCAAAGTTGCACCCTTTTTTTCTCCAGGTTCCTGTAGTTTTTCAATAATCCGATTGCCCCTTGCAATCACGTTTTCATCGGCAGCTACTGCAAAATTTGCCATAATAGTTCCTCCATATTATTGTTGCTCCAGAGTTCGCTCCCTTTTCCTTCGTGCGAGAGTGGATGTGCTGATGCCCGTCATACGTTCAACCTGTTTATAACTGTATCCCTCTTCAAGAAGGGAGAGTGCATGATCGATCTTTATTTTACTTATTCTGGGCCTTCCTTCCCGAAAATCTTCCTTCTGTCTCGCAATTGCCTTTCCTTCCTGGGTACGCTCCACGATCATATCTCTTTCAAATTCAGCAAAGGCAAGCATGATCGTACGAATCAGCCTGCCGGTCGGTGTATTATCCATAATTCCCATGTTCAATATATGTACGGTGACACCCTTATTAAGCATGGAATCAATAAGTGCAATTCCCTGGGTGGCACTTCTGGCAATCCTGTCTAATTTTGTAACAATGACACGATCCCCCTCTTTGATCACTTCTAGCAGCTTATCTAACTGCGGCCGGTGTTTCTTTGTGCCCGTAAATGCATCTGCATAAATTTTTTCGGCACCTGCCTGCCGAACTGCTGCCTCCTGGGCCTCTATACTGTTTCCGTCCTTCGCCTGTCCTTTCGTAGACACCCGGCAATATCCGTAAACCATAATTTCCTCCATTTATGACATTAAGTTTTGATAAAGATTACAGCCCTATTATACGTTATTTTTGTAATATAATCAATACTGTTAAGTTTTGAATAGGGCAGTGTGGCCCAAATAGAGTTTTTCCTCTTCAAAATCCCTATTAAAAGCATACAGCATGTCCAAAAAAACATCAAGATAAATATTTTTAAATTAATATTAATTAATTTATTACTATTAATTACAAATCCTCTCACAAACCAAAAAAATCCTGTTATATTCCTTACAAAAAGAAGATATAACAGGATTTCTGCACGTTTTCCCATATATTCATAATAAAATAACAGGCTTATTGATGGTAATGACTTAGAAAATCCGCAATCTGACCGGCCGCTTTCTCAAGAACTTCTAATCTCGGCAGGTAAACGATACGGAAATGATCCGGTTGCTTCCAATTGAATCCGCCCCCATGGATTAAAAGAACTTTTTTCTCGCGCAGGAGATCAAGGACAAATTGCTCATCATCTGTAATATTAAATTTTTTTGTATCTATTTTGGGGAAGATATAAAAAGCCGCTTTCGGTTTTACCGCAGTGATTCCGGGAATATCCGTAAGTGCTTTATAAATATAATCCCGCTGTTCATAGATTCTTCCACCAGGAACAATGTATTCTTCCACACTTTGATGCCCGCCCAGGGCCGTCTGAACAATGGACTGTCCCGGAACATTGGAACAAAGACGCATATTGGAAAGCATGTTAATTCCTTCAATATAGTCTTTTGCAATGGCCTTGTTCCCGCTTAAAATCATCCAGCCCACACGGAATCCGGCAATCATGTGCGATTTGGACAGTCCGCTTAACGTAACACAAAATAAATCCGGTGCGAGGGAGGCGATGGAAATATGTTCTTCTCCATCCATAACAAGCCGGTCATAAATTTCATCGGAGAAAATGATCAGCTGATGTTCCCTTGCCAGTTCTACAATCTGTTCCAGTACTTCTTTTGGATAAAGGGCTCCTGTTGGGTTATTCGGATTAATAATAACGATTGCCTTCGTACGGTCGTTTATTTTTTTTCTCATATCCTCAATATCCGGATACCATTCCGATTCTTCGTCGCAGATATAGTGTACGGCCTTTCCACCGGCAAGAGTGGCACATGCCGTCCAGAGAGGGTAGTCGGGAGATGGAATCAGTATTTCATCTCCGTCGTCAAGTAGAGCAGACATGCATAAATTAATCAGTTCACTGACACCGTTTCCAGTATAGATATCATTGATTGTTACATTGGGAATTTTTTTTAACTGGGCATACTGCATGATTGCTTTTCTGGCAGAAAATAATCCCATAGCATTAGAATATCCTTCACATTCTGTAAGTTGCTGGCGCATATCATAAATGACTTCATCAGGGGTCCGGAATCCGAAAGGAGCAGGGTTTCCGATGTTCAATTTTAAAACCTGCGTACCCTCCGCCTCCATTCGAGCAGCTTCTTCCACAACCGGTCCACGCACATCATATAACACATTATCCAGTTTCGACGATTTGTTAAACTTACGCATTGTTTTTTCCTTCGAATGATTTCCATATGAAAAATCATGGTTTTCTTCCGAATTCAGACTTTTATCCGGTAAATTCCCGTTTTCTTCCGAGCCAATCAGCCATTCTTCTTTAACATGAAGAATGCGGGCAAGGAAGAGAAGGACTTCCGGACGGGGAATGGTTTTTCCACCTGCATACTGGCTGATATGGCTCTTGCCTAGTTTGATTCCTTCTTCCTGCGCCGCACGAATCAGATCGACCTGCTTCATGTTCTGATTTTTCATGGCTGTTTTCAGTCTTTCCGAAAAGATTTTTTTGTCAATCATTCATGTATTCCTTTCTTTAAAAAAGTTCAATATTATGTTTCTGTTTTGAACATACAGGCAGATTATAGCATGGAAGAGCAAGGAGTTCAACATATAAGTTCAATTTTCTGAATTTTATTTTGCGTCTTCGGATTTATTTCATCCCATATATATATTATTTAAATATTTCCAATGAAAAAACGATTGTAAAATACCCCGTGGGGGTATATAATCTTACTGTCAGAGAACATGATTCATATTTTTTTGAAGAAGGAGAATACTATGGAAAAAGATCATCATTCGAAATGTTCCTGTGAAAAGAAAAAAATCAGGACAGCAAAAGAGTATCAAAATCTCATGAATCGTCTTAGTCGAATCGAGGGCCAGGTACGGGGCGTAAAGTCAATGCTGGAACAGGATGCTTACTGTATTGATATCCTCACCCAGGTTTCAGCGATTACTGCAGCTTTAAACAGTTTTAATAAGGTTCTTTTATCCAGTCATATCCGGACGTGTGTCCGGGAAAATATCCGGGCAGGAAATGACGAAGTAATTGATGAGCTTGTAAATGCAATCCAGAAATTGATGAAATAGGAGAGTGTGCTATCATGAAACAGTTTAAAGTAACCGGCATGACCTGTGCAGCCTGCCAGGCACGGATAGAAAAAGTTGTGTCAAAGATACCGGGTGTCACAGATGTTTCCGTAAATCTTCTTACGAATTCCATGAATGTTGAGGGTACTTTTTCCATTGAAGCAATCATCCGGGATGTGGAAAAGGCTGGATATCATGCGTCTTTAACGAAAGAGACCTCTTTTTCAAAACAGGAAAATGATTTGGAAGATACACAGACCCGTAAACTTGTGAAACGTCTTGTGATTTCCCTGATTTTTTTGTTTCCTCTCATGTATCTTTCCATGGGTCATACAATGTGGAATTTCCCTTTGCCGGATTTCCTGGATGGAAATTTTGTGGGAATCGGTCTTTTACAGCTTCTGTTAACGATTAGTATTATGGTGATTAACCGGCATTTTTTTGTCAATGGCTTCCGAAGTTTCTTTCATGGTGCTCCGAATATGGACACCCTGATTGCCATAGGTTCCGGAGCGGCTTTTGCTTACAGCACGGTCTCTTTATTTGCGATGACTAACGCCCAGGCAGTTGGAAACACGGAAAAAGTCATGTCCTATATGCATGAGTTTTATTTTGAATCTGCTGCAATGATTCTGACATTGATCACAGTGGGAAAAACGCTGGAATCCTATTCCAAAGGGAAAACAACGAATGCCTTAAAAGATCTCATGAATCTTGTCCCACAGACGGCAACGATTTTACAAAATGGAAATGAACAAATTATTCCTGTGGAAGATATATGTACGGATGATATTTTTCTTGTCCGTCCGGGAGAGAGCATTCCTGTTGACGGAGTCATACTCGAAGGAAGCAGCGCAATTGATGAATCCGCTCTTACCGGGGAGAGTATTCCCGTGGACAAAGTTGCCGGGGATTTAGTATGCGGTGCAACTATCAACCAGTCCGGTTTTCTGAAATGTCAGGCAAAGAGAGTAGGAGAAGACACGACACTCTCCCAGATTATTAAAATGGTTAGCGATGCAGCTGCAACAAAAGCTCCGATTGCAAAAACGGCGGATAAAGTTTCCGGTATTTTTGTTCCGGTTGTTCTTATTATTGCTCTGATCACTTTCCTTATCTGGATGTTTTCAGGCAATACTCTCGGATTTTCCCTTGCCCGCGCAATTTCCGTTCTTGTGATCAGCTGCCCATGTGCCCTTGGACTTGCCACTCCTGTGGCCATAATGGTTGGGAGCGGTGTGGGAGCAAAAAACGGAATTTTATTTAAAACAGCACAGTCCCTTGAGGAAACGGGAAAAATTTCTATTGTAGCCCTGGATAAAACGGGAACACTAACAACAGGCCATCCGGAAGTGGTCGATGTGATTCCAGCAGAAGGAATTTCCAGAAAAAAATTATTAAAATACGCATATTCTCTGGAAAAAAAGAGTGAACATCCTCTCGCCAGAGCAATTGTAAGCCTGGCTGAAAAGGAAGTGGAAGAAGATTTTGAAGTAAAAGGCTTTCATAATATCCCGGGAAAAGGAATATATGGAAAATCCGGCTCTGATATTCTTTCCGGTGGAAGCTTATTTTTTCTTAAAAACAGGCTGAATATTCCAAAATCCATGGAAGAGGAATCCCGAAGACAGGCAGACCAGGGCAAAACACCTTTATTTTTCGCACAAAATAATCATCTGCTTGGCATGATCTGCGTCTCTGATTCTCTGAAAAAGGACAGTCCGCAGGCGATCAGGGAACTTAAGAATATGGGACTTCGTGTCATCATGATCACCGGAGACAACGAGAGAACCGCAAGGGCAATCGGGGCACAGGCCGGCATAAACGAAGTGATAGCCGGAGTGCTTCCGGAGGGAAAAGATGCCTGTATGAAAGAGCTGGAAAAAGAAGGAAAAGTTATTATGGTGGGGGATGGCATTAATGATGCACCGGCATTGACACGTGCTCATGTGGGAATGGCAATTGGGGCAGGAACAGATGTGGCAATCAATTCCGCAGATGTTGTGCTCATGAAAAACAGTCTCATGGATGTGGCTGCGGCCATACGGCTGAGCAGAAAAGTCCTAAAAAATATCCATGAAAATCTGTTCTGGGCCTTTTTCTATAATTCCATCGGAATTCCACTGGCTGCAGGCGTATTTATCCCGGTACTTGGGTGGAAACTCAATCCGATGTTTGGAGCGGCAGCAATGAGTTTATCAAGTTTTTGTGTGGTAATGAACGCACTCAGACTTAATTTATGCAACATCCGCGATGCAACAAAGGATAAAACGATTAAAGGAACTGTTAAACCCTTGAAAAACCATACAAAGAAAGAAGGAAAAAAAATGACAAGAACAATTTATATTTCAGGAATGATGTGCAGCCACTGTGAATCTACCGTAAAAAAAGCTTTAGAGGCAATCCCCGGCGTATCAAGTGCTGATGTGAGTTTTGAAAGAACAAATGCAATTGTAACGTTAAATAAAGATATCCCAAATGAAATTCTAAAAAAAGCGATCGAAGAAAAAGACTACGAAGTAATGCGAATCATCTAAAATCCTAAGGACAGCAAATAAGCCCGGAAACCCCGGGCTTATTTGTTTCTCTGTAAGGAATTGCGAGATATACTTAACAGAGAGAAGGTTGATAAAACTATTCGCAAAAGACAACTTTAACGCAGAGTACGTTATCTTTTACAAATATTTATTTTACCTGGAATAACCTTAACTTTAAATTTTACATCATTCTCAAACAAGATTACCAGATAAAATACTAATATAATACTTTTATGTATTACATCGGTATTATTATATAAAATATTATGCCATTTGCAAAGAGATATTTTAATTATCTTAATAAAATATGGAGCAACATTTTATTCTAAAAAAATACAATTTTTTACCTTTTTAAATCAATCTTTTTTTGATAAATTCCAGTAGGAGACTGATGAATAATTGATATATTTTTTAGTTTCGTAATATTATTGCTCATTACCAGTACACCGGAATTCTCCGGTCCTCCAATCAATTTCAGGTTTGCACATACACTATTACACTGGAACAAATGCAGAACCTCATTCAACAGCACACACTTATCATTATTTGACAGTATGAGGAATCGCCCCCTGTTCTTCTCCAGGATCTTCTCCTGGGTTTTTAATCGTTTTCCATATATGGTATTTTTTAATTTTGAAAGAAACGTATCATACAATTGAATTAAATCTTCTTCTTTAACAGGAAAAATCTTTGTAACATCCATACTCCTTTCTTTTACCTTGATATTTTTAAGATACTTATCTATATATTGGACTGTTCTTTCTTCTCTCCCAGACAAAATCAGCTGGTTTGCTCCCTTAAATTTCAGTTGATTCCTGCTTCTTCCGGTAAGCCACATTTGAAATCCGTCAACAATAAACAATGTTTCCATCTTAATTTTGGGCAAAATGATTTTGGCTTCTGAAAGATTCCTTTCTGTTTCTAGATACTTTCTGATTTTTTCTTCGGAGTCCGACATATAGCCGCAAAGATATAATGGAACACATTCAATGGTACGCATCAATCTTCCCTTTCTATCTTTCGATTCAACGAGCATAAAATAGGAACTCGATGCATTATTGTATCCACCATATTTCTCTATACTTGATAAACGGGCATTGCTTCCCTTAACCGGGACCTGCCCTTTCCCTTTTTTCAGAATCATACTGTCAAAAAAGGCTCCTTTACGCTCATAAGAGCGACGGGTAACTAATACATTATTATTTTTCAAGGTACGGTACACCGTTTTAATCGATCCGTTTTTTCCGCTGATCCATCCTGTCTCCTGATTGCGAACGATATTCTCGCCATTTGTATACATTGTATTCAGATTATAGTCAAAATCCGGATTACGCGATAAATATGCAGCAGGATCATTAGTAAATTTAATATAATAACTGTTTCCTACAACAATATTAAGATAAGCATCCCGGGAATAATGATAATCATTAATCTCACGCATACGGGTAATTCGAAAATCATGACAGAATTTTCCGACAATTTCCGGCTTGACATTCATAATCTCTACTTCAGGAATCCACTGTTTTAAAATTGCTGAAAAAGCTTTCGTGCTACGTCTCATTTCTACATATTTTACTTGAAAAGTTGCTGCCAGTTCTTTCGGCAAAAGTGGGGTATCTCTTATAAGACGCTCATATTTTTCTTTTGATAAAAAACCTTCTTTATGAAATACGTCCCAAATTTTATGCATGGAACAACGAATTTCTTCTTTAAGAGGATACTGACCCTCCAACATAGTCTTATATTTTCGTTTGACAAGAATACAATTATCCAGGCTGTTATCAATTATTTTTTCTTCGGGATAAATATGCATAATGTCATATTCTTCTGAATCTTCGACTTTTTCCAGGGATATTTCTTCTCCGGATAGCAGGCATACTCCTTTTTGTAAAAAATAGAGAACAATACGTTTCGATATTAATTTCTCTTCCGAAATCTTTTTTAGTGTTTCCTGGAGCCTTCTCTCCGATTCCCCACAGTTTTTATACAAAGTAAGCAGTTCTTTCTTGCGTGAATATGTTCGTTTATTTTTCTGGGATTTATTCGTAAAATTCAGAAAGATACGTTTGGGATAATATCCAAGCACATTAACAAGTTCTTTAATGATTAAGACTGCCTGCCAGATCTGTCTTTTTCGGGCAGAAGAAATATACAGGTTATCAATCATTTCATGGGAGATTTCCTGACCATAGATTGTCTGATTTTTGCGTTTAATTTCCCGTGAAAAAGGATAGCGGTCATCGAGAAGCTCTTTTAGATTTTCATTCGTGTCCCATAATGCCTGGATAATTGACCACTTCTCCCCTGTTTCATTATTTGGAACTGTAATTGATTCTAAAAAAGTCCTGGATAATT
>JALFIK010000022.1 GCA_022776205.1 Eubacterium sp. | reverse complement strand
GCCTGATACACATCATGAATACATGCCGCATAAGCACCTTTTACTTTGTTTGCAGCAATGGAAACACCGATTCCGGTTCCGCACAAGATGATTCCTCTGTCATATTCTTTTGCTGCGACAGCTTTTGCCACTTCAATTGCTGTGTTTGCATAAATCGGATCATCGCTTCCCAGATCTGCCACTTCATGACCCAGGCTCTTAACATAATCCATTAACTGTAACTTAAAATCTGTTGCATTAGGATCGCACCCAAATACTACTTTCATCTTTTAATCTCCTTTATTTCATTATTAATAAACCAATTAATTTACAGATACTTTCTCATTTCGTTTAAAGAATCATAGATACAGGTGGGTTTCACATCCGATTCTGCAACGGTGTTCATATCCGCCTCCCCGGTAAGAACGAGAAAACCATTGGATCCGTTATTCACACCCGTTGCCACATCCGTGTACAGGCGATCCCCTACAAATGCCATCTCCTCCGGCTTATATCCTGTAATCTCTGTAATCATGTCTACCGTTTCTTTCCATGGTTTCCCAAGAAAACGTGGCTTTACTCCTGTGGAATCTGTAATCAGACTGCACATTGCTCCACAGTCCGGCATAAATCCATATTCTGTCGGGCAGTTGGTATCCATATGGGTTGCGATAAACGGAACACCATTTCTCACATAATGACAAATTCTGTCAAGCTTATGATACGTTAAGGTCGTATCGAAACTCTGTACCGCCACATCCGGATTCTCTTCCACCAGATGGATTCCTTTTTCCTTCCAGTTTTCTTCAAGAACGGGAGTACCGTTAAGATAAACTCTTGCCCCCGGATAATTCACTTTCAAAAACTCTGCACAGACATCTCCTGCCGTGACGACTTTGCTCTCATCCACATCCAGTCCCAGTCTATGAAGTTTCTCCACATAGACGGACGGCACACGGGAGGCATTATTGGTAAAGAAAATAAAATCTCTGTCCTCCGACGCATCCACTTCCCGGATAAAATCCAGTGCCCCTTCAATCAGACGGTCCCCAAGATATACCGTACCATCCATATCAAGGACAAATAATTTAATCCCTTTTAATGCTTCTTCCTTCTTTAACATCTTCTACCTCTGCACTTTCTAACCATAGATTTCCTCTGTGATCTTATCGGCAACTTCCTCAAGACGTCCGTTATCTTTTGCAAACTGCATAATAGAATAACGTGGTCGAACCGTATACCCTTTAAGAAGGCTCTCATGAAACAGTTCCCGGCTGATTCCGATCTCCTTCGGACTTGTCGGTGCCCCGCCTTTACGAAGCAAAGCTTCAATCTCCTCATGAGGCGGACATAATGCTCCCGTTCCTTCCGGAAGGATATCTGCCAGTTCTTCAAAGAAACGGGCAATCACAGGCGTTGCCACGCCAACCTGAATACCGTGGTGGTTCGGATTTAATCCCCTTGCAATATAGTCCATCTCCCAGAAATGGGAAAGCATATGTTCTGCTCCGGATGCCGGGCGGGAAATGTTTACAAGCGCCATTGCCACACCGGTAAGCGTTAGTGCCTCAAGAAGAGCTCCGAGGGAATCCGGATCCCTTTCTTTTAATCCCTCCGCCTTATCAAAACATTTCTTAAGGGCTCTGTTTACTAATGTCACACAAGTATCACAGCGATAATCATTATTTGCCTTTACCGCAAGATCCCAGTCAGCAATCGCCGTAATCTTACCTACCACATCTCCATATCCTGCCTGGATCAGATCCTGTGGTGCCGTTTTTAAAATATCCGTATCACCGACAAGTCCGTAAGTTAAATGGGCAACCGGTGAATATTTGTAGCCTTGGGAAAAGATTGGTGCACCATCTGAAACATATCCATCCATTGACGGTGCTGTTGCAACGATAATATATGGCAGGCCTGTTCTTGAAGTAACAAATTTCACGGAATCATTGATAACACCGGAACCGACCGCTACCATAAGACTTGTATCCAGATCCTGCTCCTGCACGATTCTTCCGAGAGTCTTCTCATCCGGAATCAGAATATCATCTCCCGTATCAAAAAGAAGCTCTTTCACGTTAAAACCATTTTCCTTTAATAATTCCACTGCACGTTTTCCGGCAACTTCATAAGTGTGATTATCAAAGACAACAAGAATTTTTCCGTCTTTAAAAGGCTCCGCCATCTTCGGAAGATCTTCGATGGCTCCCTTTCGAATTGACATGTCATGAACGCTGAAATTGTGATGACGTCCACAGGAACAATCAAATTCCGTCTGCGGCATTTCGTTAATTGTCAGGTTAAGAATTTCATCCATGATGTTTACCCCCTGTAATAAAAACATATCATTTAACTTTAGAACTATTCAGCTGCCAGTGCCGCGGCACATTCGGCATCTGTGATTAACGTATTAATATAATGACCTTTGATGGCTCCCCGGACAGCGCCCGCCTTCTTAATTCCACCGGCCACACCGATTGAGCAGGAAATCTTTCTCAGCCGGTTTATTGATATACCAATTACATTATTATCATCTTCATAAAAAGAAGTATCCCCGTTCTCATCATAAAACTGCATGCACAGTTCTCCGGCCACACCCCGGCATATGAGAGAATCAATCTCATTTTCCTTAAAATACCCCGTCGCCTTAATGGCAGATTTTTCATTCGGATATCCGATTCCCACAATGGATATATCCAGTTTTTGCATCAGACGAATCGCATGGGAAAGGCTTTCCTCTTTTAAAAGTTCATCCCTGATACTTCGACCGGAAACGCGGGCCGGTGCATGGAGCGGAACGAATTTCCCTCCATAGATTCTTGACAGATTCTCTGCCAGATTGTTGGCATGAAGCTCCATACGAAGTTGTCCCACGCCTCCGATCAACGGTACAAAAGTGACATTGTGCGCTGTCGGATGAACCACATGCATCACTGTCTGAAATAAAGTCGAACCCATGGAAACACCAACAATATCCCCGTCTTTAATCCGGTACTCCAGATACCTGGCTGCTGCCTGGCCAAGGGATTCCTTCACTTTCTCATCAATGGGAGAAGGATCAACGATCAGAACTTCTTTTAATCCGTACATCTTTTCAAGCTGTCGTTCCAGTTCCCAGTACTTCACGGATTCCAGATTTGGAATAGTAATTTTAACAATCCCCTGTTCCCGCGCCAGGGACAAAACTCTTGAAACAGTAGGTCTTGACAGATTCATCATTTTCGCAATCTGCTGCTGACTGATATTTCTATTATAATACATATCGCAAACCTTAATCATAAGACGCGGATCATCGACAACTTTTCTCATTCATCTACTCCCTTCTGATGTTCTGATTATAAGATTTTCGTGCTGTTTTGTCAATTAAAAACTCATTTTTATTTTTACATTCTTTCATTATTTACAAATTATATCCTGTTTTTTGTGGAATATTATTGTATTATATTTTCATATGTAAAAGTATTTTGTTTTTTTCCTCTTCACGTTTTCCTCCCTGCCCGTAAACTTCATTCCAACAAGAATGAATCTTGCAAAGCAGGATTCTGTGCTTGCGGAGGGTTTATTTGATAGGAAATGGAGTAATTTCCCATCAAATGAAAAATGCCGCCTGTGATAACAATAACCACAAGCGGCATTCTGAAACCTCTTATTCATTTATTATTTCCGGTACAGGTAGCAGATACCTCCGTAGAATCCCAAAAACGTCCCCACATAACTTACCATTAAAAACAATACGACACCATGTCCTAAAATGGTTCCTGTGAAAAGTACCAGACCACAGACCGCAAGAATCAGAGCCAGTACTGACCAGCAAACTATATGGAACAGAAGAAAGATACTTTTTGTTTTCCTTCCGCTATAACCGGAAATTTTCTCCGAAATCAAATACAGTCTGTCTTCACCCATACCAAAGCACATCCTTTCTTTTCCTTTGCTATAAAGCTAGCACAGAAATGTAAAATCAAAAACAATGCTTTTGTAAAATGTGCGTAATATTTCATTCCCTACAGATTCTGTATCAATTCGGTAAGTTCTTTCATATTTTGTACTGTATAATCTGCCCGATTCTTCTTGTCCGGGCACATCCAGTTTCTGTGGTTAAACCAGATTGCATGCCATCCGGCATTCTTTGCACCGGAAACATCTGCAGGATAAGTATCTCCCACATACCATGTTTCTTCTCTTTTTAGCCCCAGTTTCTTCTCCACATACCAAAATGCTTCCGGATCAGGTTTTTGAAACCCAATGCTTCCTGATATGAAAACATGATCATCCGCAAACCATTTCGAGAGGCCAAGGGCCTGCACCTTCGTATACTGTGGCGTCTGTCTTCCATTTGTAAGGATCGCCATCTCAGCTTTCTTCTCTTTGCAAATGTGGAACATATCTTCTATCCCGTCAAAAACAGAAATCTTCTTCTGATATTCCCGATACAATTTTTCAAATACATCGGATTCCTCTCTCGAAACATTAATCCCCACATCCCGGTATGTTCTCATAATTCGCAGGTAAAAACAATCTTCGTGAGGAATCTCACCCCTGATTTCTCCTTCCATGATTTCATCAGAATACTGTCTCGATTTCATAAAAAGTTTTGTACAGTCCGCATCCGTCTTTCCTGCAAACATCTTCCGGTGGGTCTTCTCAAAAGGCTGCATTAAATTATAAATCGTATCATCAAGATCAAAAATAAGGTTCATATTTTTAATTCCCATAACTCCTTTGTACTAGTCATTGTTCCCTGAAACCCTGCTTCTTTACAATTCATAAGTTTTTCCTTCGAATTCACAAAACCCGCTACAAAAAATTCCCCGTCAAACAGGTCCTGAAATTTCGGCAAAAACTCCATCGCATGATAATAGGGTCTTAACTCCACCGCACTGCAGTTCACTTCCTTCATCATCCGTAAGGCATTATCCACAGAGATGGAATCAATCAGAGATATTCTGAAAATTGTCTTCATATTCATCTTCTGGAGTATATGGAGCTTGGATACACTTGAAGCAATCACCATATCCACATGATAAAGATTCTTAAGCATCTGAAAGGCGGCCTTATCATTTCCCAGGCCCCCGACCAGTTCATGATTGACGACCACCTTCTGCCCCCGGCTGTGGCAGGTATGCACCAGTTGTCGTAAATTGCCGATATGACATTCTGACAGCAGAACATACCCACTGTGATTATTAAGAGCTGTATCCAGATTTTTCAGTTCTCTTACAGAGGGGATAATCTGAAATTCCCCTCCCTGGTATCTTTCCTCTTTCAAATCAAGTACCTCACATCATTTAACCTATATTTTACTACATGTACCAAAAAAAGAAAAGAAAGAAATAACTAGTATTTTTTGGATTATATATGAGTCTTTTTAATCAATTGTTTTGCATGCAACGAGAGAGACTCCACTTCCGGCTATATTTTCTAAAACGACATCTCCCATCTGCACTTTATGATCCAGGCGAACCATCTGAATTTCTTCCATGGCCACTTTCATTAACTTTTTCGAAATTGGTTCCGCCGTCTTAACCGGCACAAGCATTTCCTGTTCCCCAATCCGGGCAAAAACTGTACTGGTAAGCGTTCTTACCGGATCTGTCCATTCTTTTTTTGCAAAAATCTCTCCACGCGGACAATTATTTCCTTCCACACTGAAAATCTGGTTCTGGTCATCAACGGTAACAGAAAGCGTACAGCCGGACGGACATGTCGTACAGCACATAATTTCTTTTTGCATTTTAACATCCTCCTACTCTTCCACAACAGTAACTCTTACAGTATCTGTAATATCCTCCAGCTGCTTTGGAAGTAACCGGATACTTTCCATAATACTTGGCACAAAATTTTTTGCTTTTTTACTTTCAAAAAGCACTTGATCTCCTGACGTGATACGTACTTTCGCATTCTCAACCGGTTTTCCAACACGGAATTTTATTTTTACGATTTCTTTTGTTCCTGAATCAATCACCGTTGGCACAGTGTATCGTACCGGTCCTTCTGCCTGTACCGCAAAACCTTCTTTCGGATTATTATCATGGATTCCTGTTGCATATTCTGCGGCAAAAACACCTGCATCTTCCGCTTCCTGGGTTACCTGATCAACCAGGTCATGTACATGAAGAACATTTCCGCAGGCAAAAATTCCCGGTACAGATGTCTCTAACATTTCATTTACTTTCGGACCGTTTGTGACCGGATTTAGTTCTACTCCCGCCTGTTTTGAAAGTTCATTTTCCGGAATTAAACCGACAGACAATAACAAAGTATCACATGGAATCACCTGTTCTGTCCCCGGAATCGGTTTAAGTTTTTCATCCACTGCGGAAACTTCCACTGCCTGCACCCTCTTTCTGCCAATGATCTTCGTAACGGTTGTGCTTAAATGTAGTGGAATTCCGAAATCATCCAGACAATTTTTAATATTACGAAGCAAACCATTGGCATATGGCATCAGCTCGTAAACACCCTCTACTTTTATTCCTTCCAGTGTCATTCGCCTTGCCATAATCAAACCGATATCTCCCGAGCCCAAGATGACAACCCGGTTACCCGGCTTAAAATTCTCCATATTCATGTAACGCTGAGCGAGTCCTGCCGTAAATACTCCTGCCGGACGAGTTCCCGGAATCTTAATCTGGCCCCTTGTCCGCTCACGGCATCCCATGGCAAGTACAATGGCCCCCGCTTCAAAAACAAGCATACCGTCCGGACTCATGGCAATCACCTGACGGTCTTTTGTCACATCAATTACCATCGTTCCAAGATAGCAGGAAATATCCGTTTCTCTCACTTTATTAATAAATCTCTGCGCATATTCCGGCCCGGTCAGCTCCTCCTTAAATATATGAAGTCCAAATCCACTGTGAATACACTGGTTTAAAATCCCTCCCAGTTCATCATTTCTCTCAATTACTGCAACTTTTTCCGTTTTTTCCCACGCTTTTAGGGCTGCGGCAAGTCCTGCCGGACCGCCGCCTATCACTACTACATCATATTTTAACGTCCGCATTCCGCTCACCTCATCCCTTCAATTTGCCATATAAAACCTGTGCTTCATTTTCTTCAAAGCGAACATCTTCCTCCGGAATTCCAAGTTCCTGTGCAAGGATATGCATCACACGGAACTGACAAAATCCACTCTGGCATCTTCCCATTCCGGCTCTGGTTCTCCGCTTTACCCCTTCTACGGTTCTCGCACCAAGGGTCTGATGAATCGCTGCAATAATTTCTCCTTCCGGCACGGTCTCGCAACGGCAGACAATTCTGCCCCATGCCGGATCTTTTTTAATCAGCTCATCTTTTTCTTCCAGGCTTAATGTGCTGAAATCCGGGATTGGCTGGCGATATGGATTGTAATCCGTTTTCTCTTTAAGCTCAAGACCTGCATTTGCCAGCAGGTCTCTCACATATTCTGCCACAGCCGGTGCGGAAGCAATTCCCGGCGACTGAATACCAGCCGCATGGATAAAGCCTTTCACTGTGTAAGACTCTTTAATATAGAAGTCATTATCATTGTCAAGACACACCGGACGCTGACCGGCAAATTCACGGATTACGCATCCCGGGTCAAAATCAGGTAGCAATTTCTTTGCCCCGGCAATCAGTTCTTCAATACCATGTGCATCGTTGGTAGAATCATATTTATCTTCCCTCATGGTGGCCGTCGAGCCGATCAGGAAGTTTCCTGATACGGTAGGAATAAGGGCAATTCCTTTTGTGTCCGGTCCCGGACAAGGGAACATGACAGTATGAATCGGAAGTACTTTATCTAAAACACATAAATTCCCATGACGTCCCTGCATTTTATATTCATGAATTCCTGCCATGGCTGCCACATCATCTGCATGAATACCGGCTGCATTTACAATAAATCTTGTCTCATACTCATGATCCTGAGTGCGAACGACAAAATCTTCCTCTCCACGTTTCTCAATTGCGCGAACCTGCTGGCTTAATCCAATTTCCACTCCATTTTCCATGGCATTTTCCATAAAAGCAATACATACTTCAAAAGAATCAACCATTGTTGTGGAATTGGCAAGAAGTGCTCCGAGAGCCTCCGGGTTAATCTGAGGCTCCCTGTTTCGAAGCTGCTCCTGATTCAGTTTTTCCACACCGAGAACACCGTTAACTTTTGCATTATTTAATAGTTCATCAACCTTCTTTAAATCCCTGTCTGAATAAGCAACAACTAAAGTACCTGTCTGTCTGATCTTAAATCCCAGTTCCTTCGCAAGTTTCGGATACATTCTTGCTCCCGGAGGATTTAATTTCGCCTTCATTGTTCCCGGATGCGGATCGTATCCCGGATGAATGACCGCACCATTTTGTTTTGATGCCCTTGCAGCCACATCCGAACCACTTTCCAGTAATATTGTTTTTAATTGATATTTCGCCAGCTCGTGAGCAATTGCAGTTCCTGTAATTCCTCCACCTATGATGACAACATCGTATTTCACAACCGTATTCCCCTTTCTGTTTCTGTCTAATGTCTAATCAAGCCAGCCCTTGGATTTTTCCACAGCTTTACACCACTGGGAATATAATCTTTCCCGTGTTTCGTCATCCATCTGTGGTTCAAAAACTCTGTCCGCTTCCCACAGACCTTTAATTTCTTCTTCGTCTTTGAAGATTCCCGCACCCAGACCGGCAAGATAGCATGCACCAAGTGCTGTTGTTTCTGTATCTTTCGGACGGACAACCTTGCAGTTTAAGATATCTGCCTGGAACTGTAATAAGAAATCATTCTTGGCAGCTCCACCGTCCACTTTCAGTTCTTTCAGTTTAATTCCTGAATTCTTCTCCATCTCCTCAAGAAGATCTCTTGTCTGGTAAGCCATAGATTCCACTGCTGCTCTTGTAATCTGCTCCTTTGTTGTTGCAGCAGTAATTCCAATCAGCATACCTCTGGCTTTCGGATCCCAGTGCGGAGCGCCAAGTCCTGTAAAAGCCGGTACAAAATATACCCCGCCATTATCCGGAATACTTAAAGACATTTCTTCGGACTGGGCTGCAGCATCAATAAAATTCATCTGGTCACGAATCCATTTGATTACCTGTCCTGCAATCAAAATACTTGCTCCCATGGAATATTTTACTTTTCCATCTTTACCCCAGGCAACGGTCAGGAGACCCTTTTCTGTCTTTGGTGCGGTATCCCCTGTATACATCAGCGGCACAGCACTGGTTCCATATGTATTTTTTGCATCTCCCTCATCAAAGCAGGCCTGTCCGAATAAGGCAGCGGACTGGTCACCGGCAACTCCGGTAATCGGAATCTCTGCTCCGAAAAATTCCGGATCTGTATATCCGAAAATACCAACAGATGGTTTTACTTCCGGAAGCATGCACTTCGGAACGTTAAAAATCTTTAACAGTTCATCATCCCACTTTAACTCATGGGCATTAAACAGCATGGTTCTTGCGGCATTCGAATAATCTTCCGCATGAACTCTTCCTTTGGTAAGTTTGTAGATCAGCCAGCTGTCCACATTACCAAAATATAATTCTCCATCTTCTGCTCTCTTCTGTGCACCCGGTACATTATCAAGAATCCAGCGAATTTTCGAAGCAGAGTAAGTCGGATCGATAATAAGACCGGTTTTTTCATTCACCAGATCATTGTAACCCTGATCGATCATATTCTGGCAGATTTTAGCGCCTCTCCGGCATCCCCAGACAATCGTATTATAAATCGGTTCCCCGGAAACTTTGTCCCAGATTGTTGTCGTCTCTCTCTGATTGGTAATACCCAGGCAGGCGATATCGGTCCCTTTTAGCCCTGCCTTCTGGATCGCATTCTGCGCAGTGCGCAGTGTCACATTCCACAAAGCTTTTCCACTCTGCTCCCACCAGCCGGACTGCGGGTAGTACTGCTCATATTCCTCATAGTCATAAGCAATCTTCTTCCCCTTCTCATCGTAAACGACACCTCTGGAACCTGTTGTACCCTGATCCATTACTAAGATATACTTTGCCATTTTGCTACCTCCTTTTTTTAATAAAAAAGTCCTGCGCAATCAAACCATCTCTTGTGATGATTCCATTGGCAGGACACATACTCAACCCACAAATACCTTATTTTGTTGTAACAGATACTTAAGCTTCAGGTAATTCTCAAGTGATATCTTAATGATAAGAAAATTTTATCACGTTTTGCATCTTTTTGCAAGTAAAAATCCAAAAATTTTTTTTATCTTTTTTCCAGTACAGAACGGATAATCTCATTGAAATTATCGGCATCCCATGCAGCTCTTCCGATAAACAGCCCATCTATATGTTCCATCCGGCTAAGCCCGACCGCATTCCCCGGATTCACACTTCCGCCATACAAAAGAGGAATCCGATTTCCTGCTGTTTCTCCAAATAACTCAATCAGTGTCTCACGCATCACTCTATGGATTTCCTCTGCGTATTCCTTGGAGGCCGGTTTCCCGTTTACACCGATTGCCCAGACCGGTTCGTATGCAATCCAAAGCTTTTCTGTCTGCTCTCTGGTCACACCGTAAAGTCCTTTTTTCAGCTGAATCCGAATTACTTCTTCAGAAATTCCGTACTCTTTTTCTTCTCCTGTCTCACCCACGCATAACAAAGTAGTAAAATCATGATTCAGAGCGCAGAGTACTTTTTTATTCTCTTCCTCATCACTCTCACCCAGAACATGCCTTCTTTCCGAATGGCCGATCATCACCAGATCCGTTCCACATTCCTGCAGCATGATCGGGGAAATCTCTCCGGTAAACTGTCCTTCTTCTTCCCAGCCCATATTTTGGGCACCCACTTTCATCAATTCCGGTTTTTTTACCTGATTGGCATCTTTTTGTGTAGTAAAAGAAGGAATGACAAATAATTCAATCTCATCCCGGCTGATATCTGATGTCAGTTCCTGCAGTCTTAAAATAAAATCTACCGTATTCTGAATGGTCTTATACATTTTGGTATTTGTCCCAAAATAAAATTTTTTCTTCATCCTCTTTACCCTTTCCTGTAAAATAATTTCTAAACGCATTTTTTACAGGTTAATAATAGCGTTAGAGGGAGGGATTGTCAATGGGAGGCAGAACCCAAGTTCCTCCGTAATCTCTCTCGCCCTCTTTGCGGGCTTCGTAAGGATTACTCCGGAATTTGGGTTCTGCACAGCTGGCTATCCCTGCGGTTCGTGATTTCCCCTCTTTTTATGCTTTGTAGTGCGCCTTCTGGGTTGCGGTGGTCCAGTGGACCACTCTGCGCCCATCGGGCGCTGAAGCAACGACCGAGCCGGCAGGCGAGACGAACCCGATGGGTTCGAGCCTCTTAACACATTTCTTAGAATTCCGCTTGCGGAATTCCTGCACCGAGCGCGGTCGCTCCTGCGACACTTTCCCTTTCGCGCGAGTGTGCTTCCCCCGGAGGGTTTTTTGATTCATAGGAAATTGTTTCCTATGAATCAAAAAAAGCACCATCCCCGGGATTTCCCAAAAACGATGCTTTGTAGTGCGCCTTCAGGGTTGCGGTGGTCCAGTGGACCACTCTGCGCCCATCGGGCGCTGAAGCAACGACCGAGCCGGCAGGCGAGACGAACCCGATGGGTTCGAGCCTCTTATCCCGCAAAAAAAGCACCATCCCCGGGATTTCCCAAAAACGATGCTTTGTAGTGCGCCTTCAGGGGCTCGAACCCTGGACACGCGGATTAAGAGTCCGCTGCTCTACCAACTGAGCTAAAAGCGCATATTTATTCTTTTTCCCTTGTCATTTCTCGACGACGAAATTTATTATATAACAGGCTCAAATAAAATGCAAGTATTATTTTTCTATCTTTTGTATTTTTTTCAGTACAATTTATTTTCCGTTTAATATCTGACTGACTTCCGATAAATTCCGGCAGACGTCGTGGATTTTTTTCCATATTCCTCTGTTACAGAAACTTTTGCGCTGGATTTGCCATCGCAGTCTCTTTCCAAATATCATGTTTTTTCCCTCCTGGTTTATTTTATGCCAGAAGGGATGAACTGCTACTTTTAATCACAGTCCAAAAAGATTTGAAGCATGCAGATCGGCTTACCCTGTGCAACAAATTTTGCTTCATATTCTGTCATAATATTTCCTTCCACATACTCGCTATGGTGAAGATCAAAGGTGCATTTTTCCAACGTCCATCCTGCTTCTTTAATTTCTTCCAGGGAGAAATCAAAGAGTTCGCGGTTGTCTGTCTTAAAGATTACCCGGCCCCTTTCTTTTAATATATTCTGATAACGGTTAAGAAACTGGCGGGATGTCAGTCTTCGTTTTGCATGGCGTTCTTTTGGCCAGGGATCCGAAAAATTCAGATAAATCTGATCTACCTCTCCTTTTTCGAAAATATTAACAATCTCCTCCGCATCCATCCGGATAAAATGAAGGTTTTCCAGAGGATTTTCTTCCATTTTTTCTAATGCACGGACAAGAACACTGGAGTATTTTTCAATGCCAATGTAGTGAATATCCGGATTTTTTTCTGCCAGCTCCATGAGGAAACGGCCTTTTCCCATACCAATTTCCAGCTGTAGCGGTTTGTTGTCTTTTAGATATTCTGCCCAGTGTCCTTTTATTTTCTCTGCTTCTTTTATTGCATATTCGCTGGCTGCGATCTGTTCTCTTGATCCTTTTACATTTCTTAATCTCATCGCTGCTCTCCTCTTCCTTTTAAACTATCTCTAATCTTACTGGTCTTTTTTGTTTTTTGCAATTAATTTTTGCTTTTTCTTTCTCAGTAGTATAGAATAATAAAGTATATTATTATTAAATCTGAAGGAGACAATACAGATGAAACGAATAGGTACCCTGTTACTTACCCTGACTATGGTATTGAGCTGCAGTTTCAATTCTCTCGCAGCCCAGACAAAAGACAGTGCACAGTCCAAGGCCAGTTTTGGAATAGAGAATCTTTCCGGTGCTCCGGATATCGTGGCGGAATCTGCTGTCGTCATGGACCCTTCTTCCGGTGCGGTTCTTTATGGAAAAGACCCGGACACCACGCATTATCCGGCAAGTATTACCAAGGTAATGACTGCTCTTCTTGCAATTGAGAATTGTAAAATGAGTGATGTGATTACTTATTCTGATTCTGCGGTAAATGGAATTGAAGCGGGCAGCAGTACCGCCGGTATTAATGTCGGAGCGAAACTGACAGTAGAAGATAGTCTTTATGCATTGATGCTTGTTTCCGCAAATGAGGCTGCCGCAGCGATTGCAGAACATGTTTCCGGTTCTACAGCAGAATTTGCAAAACTTATGACACAACGTGCCAGGGAACTCTGCTGCACTCATACCCAGTTTAAAAATCCCCATGGTCTTCCTGACAAGAAGCATGTTACGACGGCTCACGATATGGGACTTATTCTCAGGGAAGCAATGAAACATGAGGAATTTCGCAAAATTTCGGGAACCATTTCCTATACTTTGAAAAAAAGTGACACACTTACGGATACTCTGGAGTTATGGAATCATGCCAAGATTTTAAGAAAAGGAACGGATTACTATTATAAATATGCAGAGGGAGCCAAAACCGGGTTTACCCAGGTTGCCCTCAATACTCTGGTAACCTTTGCAAAAAAGGATAATATTGAACTGATCTGTGTTGTATTAAAGGATCAGGGTGCAGATAACAGTTATAAGGATACCGCCCGTCTGTTTGACTGGGCCTTTAAACAGGTAAAAGAACTGACACCTTTATCTTCTTTTGATCTGCAAAGCACTATTTCCCATATGAAATCTATTTCTTCAGAAAAAAGGGATGCTTTAAAATATTTAAATTTACAGTATGATAAAAAGTATCCCGTTCTTGTAAAAAAAGAGGATGACGGGGCTTCTATTTCCTGTAAATTTAAATTGGATGAGGACAAAAAAGAAGGGCGCCTGGGATATATCATCATTTCCCGTGGGGATAATATTCTCGGTCAGACTCCTGTCACTTACAATACTTCTTCCAAACAGGGAAAAGCCTATGTAGAAGGAGAAAGTGTCAGCGATGATCTGAAAACTGCTCCGGTGAAATCGAGGAGGAAAGATATCATACATAAGGGCACGGAATTCGCCATTCGTTTTCTTATCGCCGTGATTTTAATCTTTCTTATTATGCGTACGATCCACCGCTATGAGTTAGAAAAACGCAGGCAGGAAAGGATTTCCAGGAGGAAACACTCCGGTGGAAATGTTCCGGTAAAAACAAGAAAAAAGAAGCATACAAAAAAGAAAAACAAGCATTAACTAAACAAAAAGACCGCCGGTAGAATTTGCCGGCGATCTTTTTATACTCTTTATTCATAGCATAATATTATAGATTATTTTTCCGGAATCAGTTTTTCCTTCCCACCCATATATGGACGAAGAACTTCCGGAATATTGACGGAACCGTCTGCGTTCAGATTATTTTCCAGGAAGGCAATCAGCATACGTGGCGGTGCTACAACGGTGTTGTTAAGAGTATGGGCAAAGTGCTTTCCGTTCTTGCCTGCCACACGGATTTTTAATCTTCTTGCCTGAGCATCTCCTAAATTAGAGCAGCTTCCTACCTCAAAATATTTCTTCTGACGCGGGGACCATGCTTCCACATCCACGGATTTCACTTTAAGATCTGCAAGATCTCCGGAACAACACTCTAAGGTACGAACCGGAATGTCCATAGAACGGAACAAATCTACAGTGTTTTTCCATAATTTATCATACCACATCGGGCTGTCTTCCGGTTCACAGACAACGATCATTTCCTGTTTTTCAAACTGATGGATTCGGTAAACGCCGCGCTCCTCAATACCGTGGGCTCCTTTTTCTTTACGGAAGCAAGGAGAGTAAGATGTCAGTGTTCTCGGCAGAGTATCCTCCGGAAGAACAGAATCAATAAATTTTCCGATCATGGAATGTTCGCTTGTTCCGATTAAATACAGGTCTTCTCCCTCAATTTTATACATCATGGCATCCATCTCAGCAAAGCTCATTACTCCGGTTACCACATTACTGCGGATCATAAACGGAGGAACACAGTAGGTAAATCCTCTGTCGATCATAAAGTCTCTTGCATAGGAGATGACTGCAGAATGAAGTCTTGCAATATCCCCCATCAGATAATAAAAGCCGTTTCCCGCGACTCTTCTTGCACTGTCCAGATCGATTCCATTAAATCTTTCCATGATCTCTGTATGGTATGGAATTTCAAAATCCGGGACGACCGGCTCACCAAATCTCTCCACTTCCACATTTTCGCTGTCATCTTTTCCGATTGGCACACTCGGGTCGATGATGTTCGGAATCGTCATCATAATTTTTGTAACTTTTTCTCCCAGAATATTCTCCTGTTCTTCAAGTTCGGCAAGGCGCTGTGCGTTTTTCGTAACCTGCTCTTTTACCTGTTCTGCCTCTTCTTTTTTTCCCTGTGCCATCAGAGCACCGATCTGCTTGGAAATCTTCTTCCTGCTGGATCTTAAATCATCTGCTTCCTGCTGTGTAGCCCTTCTCTTCGCATCTAATTCGATGACCTCGTCTACGAGAGGAAGTTTCTCATCCTGGAATTTGTTACGAATATTCTGTTTTACGATATCCGGATTTTCTCTGACAAATTTTAAATCTAACATGTTCTTCGTTTACCTCCTGTTTCTTTGTAAAAATCTTTTTCTCTATTCTTTCCCTTTTACGGAACTATAATCTGTACTGCCTGCGGAATCAATTTAATCTCCACCGGAAAACCTTTCATCAGTTGCTCCCCGTCATAATCTACAGCTACTTCCTCGTCGGATAAATTCTCAATCAACAGCCGGTTAGTCTGAATATATTCCACCGACGGGTGATTAACATGATCTCCCTGAAGGATGGAAATCATCAGGGGAAGCACCTGGAAGATATCCATCTTTTTTATGATTACCACATCAAACAGGCCATCGGACACCGATGCCATGGGAGCAATCTCCTTAAATCCTCCCACACTCTGGGAATTCGCAACCATAAAGAGAAGAATTTCTTCCTCCACCGTTTTTTCATCAGTGACAAAACGCATCTTCCATGTCTTTCCGAACTGTTTTGGCAAATCTGCCGCCCCTTCGAGATAATAGGCTAGTTTTCCCATTACCGCTTTTTTATCCTTGGAAACTTTAAAACCTGTATCGGACAGCATACCTGCTGCAACCACGTTAATAAAATATTTCTCGTTGACCTGTCCCACATCCACTCTCTTGCATTTAAACTCTTTTATCATATCGCAAAACTCCTGAGGTGTCTGAGGCAGTTTTAAATAATTGGCAAAGTCATTCACTGTTCCGGCAGAAATTACGGCAACCGGTGTATTACTTCCGCTTAATACAACTCCGTTGATTACTTCATTTAACGTTCCGTCTCCACCGACAGCAACAACAAAATCATACTCTCCCTCTTTGAGAGATTCCGCTCTGTTCTTCGCATCATCCTGCTTTTGTGTATAGAAAACATCAATCGTATTACAAATTTGATCCAGGACAAGTCTGCCTGCAATATCTTTAATTTTATCAATAAAATTCTGTCTGCCTGAAGACGGATTAATAATAAAAAGTCCCTTCATTGATGCATGACCTCCTTATGATTCCCGTACATTCTAACTTGAATATTCTATCACAGGCGACTTTAGATTACAAGATTTTTACAGAGAGAAGACCGAAAAAAACAGGAGCCGCCCTCCCTTAAGAGTGCGGCTCCTGCCAAATGAATGACATCATCTGAATTTTTCTTTTTATTTTTTATTATTCGATGGTAATGTATCTGTTTTCTTCTACTTCCGGCTGATTGTCTTTCGGGAAGTCGATGGTAAGAATACCGTCTTTAAAGCCGGCTTTCATGTCTTCCTGTTTTACTCCTTTGCCGACATAAAAACTTCTCTGGCAACTTCCGTAGTATCTTTCTCTGCGGATATATTTGCCCTGACCATCTTTTTCATCCTTTTTGGTATTCTGCTGGGCGGTAATGGTCAGATAACCATCTTTGAGCTCTGCTTTGATGTTTTCTTTATCAATTCCCGGCATTTCCATTTCCAGCTCGTAATGATCCCCCTCATCTTTTACATCGGTTCTCATCAGATTACAATTAGTGGTTCCGCGGTTTGCGGTATCTGTGAACATATCATCAAAAATATCATCTACAAAACTACTTCCAAAAATTCTAGGCATCATCATAATTCATTTCTCCCTTCAAATTAAAAATTATTTTTATTTAGTAGGGTTACCCATTTCATGCTGAAATGATTCGCCTTATTATCATATTTTATTTATATGAACAGCCGGATTGCGACTGGTGTTTTTTCATTTTATTATCTATATAAACGTATCAAAACTACCTTCTGATTATTCTCCTTCCATTTTTCTATTCACCAATCGTAATATAGCGATTCGCTTCTCTGGCTTTCTTATTTTCCTTCGGCACAGTCAGCGTCAGGATTCCGTCTTTATAAGAAGCTCTCACTTCTTCCTGGCGGACATTCTTTCCAACGAAGAAACTTCTCTGGCAGCTTCCGCTGTATCGCTCTTTCCGAATATATTTCTTCTTCTCATCTTTCTTTTCCTCACTGGATTCCTGATGTGCTGTGACTGTCAGGTAACCATCCTTAAGCTCTGCAGTGATATTCTCCTTTGCCATTCCTGGCATCTCGATCTCCAGTTTATAATAATCTCCTGTATCTTTCACATCAGTTTTCATCAGTTCTCCTTTATAATTTCCTGCGGAAAACATATCATCAAAAAAGTCATCTACAAAATCATTCTCAAAAATACTTGGCATCAACATCTTTCATTTCTCCTTTCGAAATCTCTCTTGTTCCCTTTCCGGAATGTGATTCCATCGGTTCGGAGATCTTATCTTTTATCTCCTCTCCTTTGTTCTATATGTAATATAACACTCATTATTAGCCACGTCAAGTATTGAGTGCTAATTTTTTTGTGAACATTTTGTGAACAAAATACAACGGATAAAATTTGTAATTTTATATACATTAAGTATCTTTCCACAAAAAATTGACGAATAATTTTTTCTTCTTTATAATAAAAACCGAAGTATTTTAACCATAATATTTTCACACCATAATAATTCGTACGAGGAGAAATGTTATGAAAAAAAGAAAAATATGGATCGACTGCGATCCGGGAATAGACGATGCAGTGGCTCTGGCCATGGTCGCTGCCAGCCAGGACCGGCTTCATGTTCTTGGCATCTCCACGGTTTCCGGTAATCAAACCATTGACCGGGTAACGGAAAATGCTTTGAAACTCAGTGCTTTTTTGTCCCTCAATGTGCCCATCGTGCGAGGTGCGGACTGCCCTTTGTTAAGACCTCTTGAAATTGCCGGAGACATTCACGGTGATACCGGTCTCGGGAACTGCAGATTGCCGGAAACACAAAAAAAGCCGGAAGATGAAAATGGTCTTCTTTTTATGAGAAATACCATAATGCATCTTCCGGCAGGGGAAAAAGTCACACTGGTTCCCACCGGTCCGCTTACAAACATTGCTCTTCTTTTTAAAGTTTTCCCGGAAGTAAAAGAACGGGTGGAGCAGATTGTACTGATGGGAGGCTCTGCCGGCGGGGGAAATGTCACCCCTTATGCGGAATTTAATATCTGGGTCGATCCGGAAGCTGCCTCCCTGGTCTTTAAATGTGGTCTTCCCATTGTCATGTGTGGTCTGGATGTCACAATGCAGTCCGGCTTAAATCACCGGCAGGTTAAAAAACTGCTCTCGAGCTCACATCCTGTGCAACACGCTTACGGAGAAATGCTTTCCTTTTATCTGGGTACAACCATTTCGGAAAATCGGCAGCTTGTCTGCATTCATGATGCGGTCACCATTCTTTTTCTTACTAATCCGGAACTTTTCCGGGGAATATACGCGGAGATCTGCATCGACTGCTCAGAAGAACACCGCGGTCAGACAATATTAAGACCCGTTAGTCCGGAAGAGCTTTCCCGGATTTCTGCTCCGGTTTATATGCTTAATAAAACAGAGCTTCCGAAGTTTCAGGAAATTCTGCTTCAGAAACTTTGCAGTCTGGCATAATTATGCCACTTCTTCAAATTGCGAGTTATATAACCGGGCATAAAATCCATCTTTGGCAAGCAGTTCTTCGTGATTTCCCTGTTCAATGATATCTCCATCTTTCATGACAAGAATCACATCTGCATTTTTAATCGTAGATAATCTGTGAGCGATAATAAAGCTGGTCCGGCCTTTCATCAAATTATCCATGGCCTTCTGAATCTGTTCTTCTGTTCGGGTATCGACAGAGGATGTTGCCTCATCAAGAATCAATACCGGGCTGTCCGCAAGAATGGCCCGGGCAATGGTGAGCAACTGCTTTTGTCCCTGGGAAACATTGCTGGCATCTTCGTTTAACTCCATCTCATATCCGCCCGGCAGTGTCCGGATAAAACTGTCCGCATGGGCTGCTTTCGCCGCTTCTATTACTTCTTCATCCGTTGCATTCAGACGGCCATACCGGATATTTTCCATAATCGTTCCTTTAAAAAGCCAGGTATCCTGCAAAACCATTCCAAAGGCTTCTCTTAATTCTCTCCGGTTATATTCTTTTACATCTCTGCCATCGAGAAGGATTTTTCCTCCATCCACATCATAAAAACGCATCAGTAATTTGACCATTGTTGTCTTGCCGGCTCCTGTCGGACCCACAATGGCAATTTTCTGTCCCGGTTTTACATCCACGGAGAAATCATGAATAATTGTCTGATCCGGATTATATCCAAAATTTACGTGGGAAAATTGAACAGCACCGGAAATGTTTTTCACTAATGCTGCCCCCTCATGTGCCTGTTCTTCCTCTTCCTCTTCAAGGAATTCAAAAACCCTCTCGGAAGCTGCCGTCATGGACTGAACCTGATTGATCACCTGGGCAATCTGCTGAATTGGCTGGGTAAAATTTTTCACATACTGGATAAATGCCTGAATATCACCCACACCGATCGTTCCCCGGATGGCAAGCATTCCTCCGGAAATCGCCACGCCTGCGTAACCGAGATTTCCCACAAAAACCATGATCGGATGCATGAGCCCGGATAAAAACTGGGATTTCCATGCGGACTCATACAAAATATCATTCGTCTCATCAAAACGTTTCATCATATCCTTTTCTTTATTAAATGCTTTGATTATAAGATGTCCGCCATAACTTTCCTCAACATGGCCATTAATATGACCCAGATATTCCTGCTGGGTGCGGAAATATTTCTGGGA
>JALFIK010000021.1 GCA_022776205.1 Eubacterium sp. | reverse complement strand
CCAACGCAATCAGCCTTCCACACATATTTTTTGCCACATATGCCGTCTTTAAACATTCTATCACAATAACCGCCAGCAATCCAATCACAATAACACTTCCGATAAAACCGGTTTCTTCTCCGACAACAGAAAAAATAAAGTCTGTCTGCTGTTCTGAGACAAATCCTGTATCTGCAACTGTAACATCAGAAATCGTATTATTATTCAGGCCTTTTCCGTATAATTGTCCGGATCCAATCGCCATCACAGAATTATCCTGCTGATAAGCTGTCGTGGACGAATATTTGGACGGTTCTAAGAATGTCATAATCCTTGTGACCTGGTAAGGCCTGAGCAAAATCTGATTTGGTGTCTGGATATACCATATAAACAACAGACTAAGCGGAATAAAAATCGGAATAACAATCAGCAGCACTTTCCTGATCAGCCTTCCGCTCAGTCCGCCGACAAAAATAACTGCAAGCAGAATAAAGGCAATGTCCAGTGTCGTTGACAAATTTGGCTCAATGAGAACAAGGAACAGAGGGAGTGCACATAGCAGTGCTAGTTTTCCCAGGACTTTCCATTCCATAAAATCTTCTTCGTGTTCCTGGATATAAGTTGCTACAAAAATAATCATTATGATCTTGGAAAGCTCCGATGGCTGTAATCTTGTAAATCCAAGATCAATCCATCTTCTCGCCCCGTTTACATCCACTCCGGCCACTTTAACAAATACGAGCAGAGCAATATTGATCATATACAGAATACGGCTGAAATCACAGATAAAATTAAAATTTATCACAGATAAAAACAGCATAACCCCCACACAGAATATAAGTCCGAATAATTGCTTGCCCGTATAACTGCTGTCTGCACTATTGATAAACATGACCCCCAGGCCACTTAAAATAAGAACTGCAAACATAAGTACCCAATTATAATTCTTAAACTGATATTTCTGTTTTAACATGGTTTTCCTCCTGCACAGATTACCTAGGAGCTCTCAATCCTTTAATTGGTATATTGGCATAAATTGCCGGTACATTTCCGTTACCACCTTCCGACTCTGTCTGGGTAATCTGGATATCCAGGCCCTGGGTATCGATTTCCATATATTTAGAAATTACTTGAATTATGTCATTTTTAATCATTTCCATTGTCTCCGGTGAACAATTGGCCCTGTCAGAAACAAGCACAAGTTTCAACCGGTCTTTCGCCGTATTTCCAGATGTCTTTCTCCTAAAAAATGCATCCATGAATCCCATAAGATTCTCCTCCCTTAGTAACCGCGCTTGAACAGGTTCACAATTTTTTTAAAAATACCTTCTGCCTCAAATTCCATGATCGGAACTTCCTGTCCAAGAATTCTCTGACAGATGTTTGCGAATGCTTTTCCTGCCTGCGTATCTGTTCCAACCAGCGGCTCTCCCTCATTTGTGGAAACAACAATGCTCTCATCGTCCGGAACCACCCCAAGGAGATCGATGGCCAGAATGTCAATTACATCATCAACAGACATCATGTCCCCTCTCCTTACCATATCCATGCGGATCCGGTTCACTACAAGTTCGATTCTTTTAAGTTCCTGGGCCTCCAAAAGGCCAATGATACGGTCCGCGTCACGAATGGCAGATACTTCCGGCGTAGTAACAATAATGGCCCGGTCTGCTCCTGCGATTGCATTTTTGAACCCCTGTTCAATTCCCGCCGGGCAGTCAAGAAGGATGTAATCAAACTCGTCTCTCAGTTCATCCACGAGTTTTTTCATCTGTTCCGGACTCACGGCCGTCTTATCTCTCGTCTGGGCGGAAGGAAGAAGAAAAAGATTCGAGTATCTTTTATCTTTGATCATTGCCTGTTTCACCCTGCAGTTTCCTTCCACTACGTCCACAAGATTGTAGACAATACGGTTTTCCAGTCCCATAACAACATCCAGATTACGAAGTCCGATATCTGTATCAATCAGTACTACTTTCTTTCCGAGCTTGGCCAGCCCGGTTCCAATATTTGCAGTCGTGGTCGTCTTTCCCACGCCGCCTTTTCCAGATGTAATCACAATTACCTCACTCATCATCCATTCTCCTTTTTTCTTATTAACTGATACTGATTTCACTGATCAACGACCTTGTAATCGTTTCTATGAAAATATTATCATTCTCTACGAAAGCAAGCTTGGCTTCCATTTCCGGGTGATTTCTTCTTCTGCCGCTCTTTTTTATGTATTTTCCTTTCTGGTCCGGTGACCTGGCAATAAAACTACCAATCTGAATCTGCATTGGTTCCATCATCAATGCAGCGACAAAAGCGGTTTTATCTTCCGGATATCCCGCATGAACCGTTCCTTTTAAACACCCTAAAACAACAACATTGCCACCGGCAATCACCTGAGCTCCCGGATTGATATCGCCAAGAATCACTATGCTTCCCTCCACCTCAATCGTCTGTCCGGAACGAAGGGTTCCACGGTAAAACTGTCCATTTTTTTTAATACGGTTTTCCGGGAAGGAATTCTCCTGCGCCATCTCTTCCTGCTCTGCTTTCTTTTTCTCTTCACGAAGGTTCTCAAGAACCTGTGCAAACTGCGTTTCATAGACTTTCGCACCGTCAATGACACAGCTGATATTTAATCCACTGTTCTCTGATATTGTATCCACCAGCAGATTCTGCTCTCCCGCAGTGAGATCTCTGCCGGTAAAACTTACAGCAATCGGTCTGCCAAGATCAAAAAACTGTATGGATTCTTTAAATTTTGCCGCCACTTCCTTAAGAAGTTCTTCAAAAGGAAGCGTCGGATTCAGTACAATCTGAAATCCATATTTATTCCCTTTAATGATAACGGAACTTTTCATGTCTCCTCCCACTTTCTAATCATGACTTTCATCGGAACCGGTAGGCAATAGTGCGGTCGTTTCTTTTTTCTCGGATTTTTTGGTCTTTCCAAAATAGTATTTATAACTGTCTCTGGCAATCTCTGCCGCATTCGCTGAAGTATACCCATTCGGCACTACTACGGTCATTGTAATATCAGGATTGTCATATGGAGCATACGATATAAACAAAGCGTGGTTTGGTCTCTTCTTATTCTCCTGGGCTGTACCGGTCTTTCCAGCCACCTTCAGTCCCTGTTTTTCATACAGATATTTAATGGAACTGTCCTTCCCGTTAACCACACCGATCATACCCTTCTTTATCAGATCGAATGTTGTATCTTTAATCGACAGCTTACCGTCGGTTTTTTTCCTGAATGTTGTCAAAACATTTCCCTGGGAATCCGTTGTCTTCTCAAGAAGAGACAATTTCAGAAGATTGTCATGATTTACAAGAGAAGTCACATATCGGGAAATCTGACTCGTTGTATAACTGTGTGTACCCTGTCCGATTGCGGAACGAATTGCATCTTCATCTGAAATATGCGGTTCATATTCTGTGATTTCCACTCCTGATTTTCGATTCAGACCATACATGGACGCATATTTCTTTAGTTTGGATAAACCTCTTGCGCTATTGTAATTTCCGTTTACTGTACCAAGATTATAACCCATCTGATAGAAAAAGTTGTTACAGGATACAGCAATTGCTCCACTGACATTGAGCTGTCCATGGGCATTCGGATAAATCCAGCACTTTGCCGGAGGGGATACCTTATCAAAAATTCCGGTACACTTCACATAAGTAGAGCTATCTACAATTCCTTCTTCCAAAACCGTTGTAGCTGAAATCGGTTTAAATGTAGATCCGGGTGCAGTTCTTGTCTGCGTGGCCCGGTTGAGCATCGGGGAAGATTTGTCCCTGTTAAGAGACGCATAATAGTCCGGATCAATTCCATTTGCCAGCTTGTTATTATCATAACTCGGATAAGAAACCATCGCCCTTACCTCTCCCGTATCCGGATCAGTAATGATCACGGATCCGGAACAGGGATCCAGTGCCAGCTGGGCAGGTGTAATCTCAATTTTCTTTATTTTTTTATACATGAAACTGTAAGCAGAGGTCTGGTCTGTATACAAACCATTATAATCCTTATCCTTTTTTTTATCAAGAACTCCCTGATCATATAATAAAAGACAGACTTTCTTCCCGCTCAGGTCTCCATTTTTAATCATGTACTCATATAAAATCTTATCAAAATCTTCTTCAGATTTCAATGAATCAATAATATAATTTATTAATTCATTATAAATTTCATCCGCATCATAATAATCGGATTTAATATTAAAGGAACTGATATTGATCCACTCATTATTTAATGCATATCTTAAAAATTTTCCAAAACTGATTTTTTCCTCTTTCCAGTCAAGAAAAACTCCGTCATCTTCATCAATGGCTGCCGGAGATAAAATTTCCTTTTCCTCCAGCATATTATAAATATATTCAACATACGTCTGTTTTTCCTTGCTGAGATCTTTTTTTGCTGTCTTTCCATAAAGAAGATCCTTCCGGATCGATGCCATCACCGTGTTTTGTTTTTTCTGGAAAATACGATATACATCCTTTTCATTTTTTTTAGCATTCTTTCTTCCGAGCACAGATATATCAATAACATTGTTATCAATCAGGGCATAATAAACATCCTTGATTGGAATTCTTTTATCGGATCCCGGCTCATCTGCCGTAGTAAGATGGGCAAGAATAATTCCGGCAAGATGTCTTTCCAGAATATTATAGGCATATTTTTGCAAATCAGAATCAATTGTAAGATAAACATCATTTCCCGCAGTTGCTTTTGTTGTTTTTACAACTTTTATCACCTTACCCAAATTATCAACAAGTACTTTTTCTCTTCCCTTTTTCCCCTGAAGGGTACTCTCCATTGTCTTTTCAATTCCGGTTTTTCCGACAACATCATTGGCAGAGTAACTTCCTCCGTTCTCATTAAGTTCCTTCAGTTCATTTTCCGAAATTATACCGGTATATCCGATAATCGAAGAAAAATATTTCGCATCGTTATATTTTCTGAGAGAATCTTCCTGAATGGAAACGCCCGGATATTCTTCCTGATTTTCCGATATCGCTGCAATACTTTCCTCACTGATATTGGAAGCGACAACCACCGGCGTAGACTGAGAATATCTGTTCATGTAAATATCATAGCGGATTGACATGATCTTAAGAGTATCTTCCACAGAATAATTATCAGAAATCCCAAACATATTTCCCACACCTGTCGGTCCATTTGCCCCAGTCCGGAGGTATTCATATACTTCCTGTGGAGTAGAATTCATCCATTTTTCCGCTTTCTTTTTCTCATCTCCGGACAGGGCATCAAGCCGGATAATTCCGTAAATATCTTTTTTAAAGCGGGTGAGAGCATACCCTTTCTCCGTAAATTTCACATCACCCTTACTATTTACCGCCAGAGGAAGATCATAATTTACCTGATCTCCGTTTTTTTCCAGTTCTTTGATCAGCTTGTAAATTACTTCATTTTTTACATCATTCTCAGTTACTTTTTTCCCTTCTTTCT
>JALFIK010000214.1 GCA_022776205.1 Eubacterium sp. | reverse complement strand
TTATCATCTACAGTATACTTAATGTAGTATAACAGATTTTTCCTACTTATGCAAGAGTTTTCTTAAAAAACCAATCTGCCATTCTACTTTTCTTTTTCAATTCCGTCAGTTTCAATAATAAATTTCACACTTCCCGAGGCATCTTTCTTAATTCCACCGTATGATTTATATCTGGAGTCTGCTTCTTTTACTGCCTTAAAGCGGTTGATGACACCACTTAATTCATCTCCGGCAAGATCGGAAAGTTTGCTGATTCCATCTTTATCAAAGGTCTTCATACCCTGAGAAAGAGTCTGTGCACCGGAATCAAGCTTTGCGATTCCTCCCGACAGCTGTCCGCCGGCTGACTGCAGTTTGCCTGTTCCAAGGGATAACTGGGTAACACCGATGGCTGCGGCACCAACCCCTTCTGAATAAGCATCGATACCGGAGACAAGTTGATTGCTTCCGGCTACCAGCTGCTCTGCACCCTGGTCCAGTGCATCGGCACCGGAATTTAATGCTTTGTTATTTCCGGTTAGTTTCGCACAGCCGCCCGCCATAGCAGTAAGTCCCTTTGAGAGACTGTCAAGTCCTTCCGTGATTTGAGACATACCTGCTGTCAGGACCTTATTGTTTGCCGTCAATGCTTTTGCTCCCTCATTTAAATCATTTACCCCCGCAATAAGAGACGGAATATTCTGGGCAACACCTGACAAAGCACCTGTATTGCCGGCAAATGCCTCAAGAACAGCTGCCTGATTCTTCATATCCTGTAATAAAGAGGCAATTCCGTCAAGCTTAACATCTATCTGGTCTATCTTCATTTTTTGCAAATCTTCCGGTTGGTCTCCCAGAGCGGTTTTGGCATCACCGGCAACTCCCGTTACGTTGATTGATCCAATGGAAACATTCACGGAAACATTTTTTTTGATTGCTTCTTTTAAAGAGGCTTTCTGATCTTCTGTAAGATTACTTTCATCCACAGCTTTTTTTGCTTTTTCGATTGCCTGAGAAGTTGCCTGATTGTTTATCTCCTTGTTTTTGCCTGCAATCTGTTCATTTGCCTGATCGGATGCTTTTTTATCCACACCATCAAGTGCATCTTTTGCTTTCTTAAATTTTTGAGCTACCTCCTGATTATGTGCATCCACAAGCTGGTTATACTGTGTGACAGCTCCCGAAAGATTATTTACTTTTTGAATCAATTCCTGAAGCTGCCCTGCAGATTCCTGAAGCTGAATCGCATCCTTTTCCAATGCTTCGGAAGCATTTTTTACTGCGGTAAGTGTCTTCTCATCGGGAAGCTTTAAGTTACTCATTTTGGATACTTCTCCATTTAATTGTCCAATTCCCTCAGCAAGATTTGATACTCCGCCTGTGTATGCAGTTAAGCCGCCGGAAAGATCCCCGGCTCCTTTTTTCAGGGCGGCTGTTCCGTTTCCCGCTGACTTGATTCCCTCATTGAGGCTGGTTACTCCGCCTGTGTAATCTGCCACACCCTTTTTCAGGGATTTTGTTCCCTTCTTCAGTGTTTTTAATCCTTCGTTTAATGAGGTTGCCCCATCAGACAACTGTATTTTCTTTGCATCCAGTTTCTTTAAACCTTTTTTCAGCTCTTTTGCACCGGCATCTGCGGAAGAAACACCTTTTGCATATGTGCCGAAAGATGAAGATAATGTTCCCAGACCCTCTGCTAAAGTATCACTTCCCTCAACAAGCTGAGTGGAAGCATCTGTCAGCTTATTGATGTCGTCCTTTAAAGAATCCACATCATTTAAATCACTCGTATCAATTTTATCAAGACTTCCCGTTGTTGCAGCCGTTGCCGTAAGAGCAAGTTCAAACTGGTCTGCCTGGGCGGTAACTTCCACATAATCGGGAATCGAAATGTCTTCAAGTTTCTCATAGGATGATAATTTCAGACTGTCTTTTAAGCCCGGCATCGCCAGACCAACGACAATATTCTTATCCCCGTCCGATATAACCTTTCCATTTGTTACTTTTATATCGGAGAAAATGTCAGAAGGAAGAATGATTCCGGTCACCATGGTAAACGGGGTGTTGATCTCATAGTTTTTTCCCTTCACATTCACGGTTTCTCTGGAATTGTTGTAATAATCAAATCGGATCTTAACTTCTCCGCTTTTTCCGGCCATATCCTTCGGGTCCATCTTTTTCCCGTCAAGGAAATAAGAAACTTTCATGGAAACCGGCAGTTCTTCATCGGATTCTCCCTGATAATAGATGTCATTTCCTTTCGAATCCCACACGATGGAACCGTCTTCATTTTGTGTAAAAGTTTCATTCCCTTTCACATTTTTAATATTATCCAGAGAAGAATAATCTTCAATAGAATCACTTTTCTTATGATTTTGAAGCCACTCACTGACTGTAATCTTATCAACAGCACCATCTGCCTGGGCATTAATATATACTGTCTCTGATTTATCTTCTTTTTCCGTGGCAGCATTAACCGGAACACTCAGACCCGCTGCCATCATTACACTCATGATAAGTGCAAAGGTTCTGGAACTATGTTTAACAAATTTTGAATTTCTCATTCGAATCTACCCCCTGTGAATCTGTGATACCATACTGTCATTAACTACACCGGCATTTTTATCAATATGCCCCATTCCTACTGTCGTCTTACAGATGACCTTGTCAAAGATCAGGAACATCGTCGGAAGAAGTGTAAGAACAACGATCATACTAATCAGCGCACCTCTGGCCAGAAGTGTACAGATCGCACCGATCATATCTACCTTGGAGTAACATGCCACGCCATAAGTTGCTCCGAATAAACTTAAAGCGCTGGTGATAATCGACAACATATTTGTTTTGTGGGCGGTCATGACCGCATCGAGTTTCTGCTTTCCGTTTCTTCGTTCTTTCAGGTACCGGTTTGTATAAACAATGGCATAATCCACTGTTGCACCAAGCTGAATTGTTCCAATAACAATGCTGGCAACAAACGGAAGACTGACTCCCTGATAATACGGTACTGCCATATTCACCGCAATGGCGAACTCGATGACTGCAACCAAAATGACCGGAAGGGAAATGGATTTAAATACAATAAGAATAATAACAAATATGGCCGCTACCGAGGCTATATTTACATTTTGTATATCCACATCGGTTACATCCTCCAGATCCTTCATCAGAGGCGCCTCTCCTATTACCATGGAACCTTTATCGTAAGATTTCGTAATTTTATTGATCCGGGCAATCTGTTTATTTACTTCCGGTGTGGCTGATTCATATTCCGAACAGATGAAGGCCATCTCGTGATCGTCGCTCTGAAGCATACTCTTTAAATCTTCCGGAATCATGGACTCCGGAACGGAAGGACCGACCAGGGAATTCATGCTGATGCACCATTTTACTCCTTTCACGTCCTCAATCTGATCAATCATCGCTTTTTTATCTTTTGCCTCCATGTTCTTATCCATCATAACCATATGGAGGGTACTCATATCAAAATCGTTTTTAATCTTCTCCGTTGCCTGATTACTCGGCAGGGAAGACGGAAGGGATTTTGCAATATCATAATAAATGGAGTTATTACTACTTCCATGAATTGCCGGAATGAGCAGTACCAGAAAGATACCAAACCAGATCCAGTGATATTTAATGGTAAATTCAGATGCCTTATCTGCACTTTTAATCAGTGGTCTGTGTTTTGTCCTCTGAATCTGCTTATCAAATACCAGAATAAGAGCAGGAAGGATCGTTACACAGCAGATTACACCGATAATAACTCCTTTTGCCATAACAATACCCAGGTCACGCCCGAGGGCAAAAGTCATAAAACAAAGGGCAGCAAAACCAGCAACTGTTGTTACCGAACTGCCCACGACAGATTTAAATGTACTGGCAATCGCATGCCCCATGGCACGGTTTTTATCCTCCGGATATTTTTGTTTATATTCCTCAAAACTATTTAACAGGAAGATGGAATAATCCATCGTGACGCCGAGCTGTAAAACTGCCGTCAGTGCCTTCGTAATATAGGAAACCTGACCGAGGAAAACATTGCTTCCAAGATTGTATATAATCGCAATCCCGATACTTAACAGGAAAAAGACCGGAACAAGAAAAGACTCCGTCGTAAATAATAAAACAAGAAAGGCAAGAACGGCCGCAATCACAACATAAACCGGCATCTCCTGTAACGCTAGATCTTTAATATCATTGACTACACCGGACATTCCGCTGATAAAACACTGTTTATTGGCAAGTTTTCTTAACTGGACTACTGCCTCCATGGATTCATCTGATGAGGTCGTATGATCAAAAAGGACAAGCATCATCGTTGCATTCCCTTTGAAAAATGCCTCTCTTAAATCCTTGGGAATCATGCTGACCGGCATACTTAAATCTGCCACATCGTCAAACCATAAAACATCCGTTACATGTTCCACTTTCTCAAATTTTTCTTCCAGCTTCTGTACATCCTTTAACTCCATATTTTCCACTACAACCATGGAAAACGCTCCAGTTCCGAATTCATCCACCATGATATCCTGCCCTTTTACCGTCTCAAGGGAACCCGGCAGATAACTGAGCAGGTCATAATTTACTTTCGTGGCAACGGTTCCAAGCACCGATGGGATCAGCAGCAGAAATCCGATCAGTAAAATCAGGATTCTATGCTTTGCAATCCATTTCCCCACTTTAATCATCAAGGTAATCACCCTCCCGTTCTTCATTATTATTTCTACCCCATATTATATTTAGTAAATGACCAACGGTCAACTCTTAATACTTTACAATTTTTCTAAAAATAAAAAACTGAATTTTGGTCAGTTTTACATTATTGACTTTCAGTCATTTTTATTGCATAATAAAAATAATTATAAGTAAAATAAGGACAAGAGGGTGATTCTGATCGGTAAAGTAGAATTAAATAAAAAACAAAAAAAAACAACCCTTCTCCAGACTGCTTTTGAACTGTTTACGGAAAAAGGATTTACAAAGACGACAATTTCCGACATCGTCAACCGGGCAGGACTTGCGAAAGGCACTTTCTATCTCTATTTTAATGACAAATATGATTTGAGGGACCGGCTCGTCACCCATAAAACCGGACAACTCTTTTCCGATGCACACATGGAGCTGATGAAGAATCCAGTGGAAGGTTTTGAGAACCAGCTTCTCTTCGTTGTCGACCATATCATCGGCCAGCTGGAAAAAGATCACGGTCTTCTCCAGTTTATTTCGAAAAATTTATCCTGGGGTATTTTTAAGAATGCTTTTGAAAAGAAAGTACCAGAAGAATCCCGGCTGTTCTATGAGTATTATCAGGAATTGATGATACAAAATCAGATTCAGTGTGATAATCCGGAGATCATGCTTTTTACCATCATTGAACTGGTTGGCTCTACCTGTTACAGCTGTATTTTATTTGAACAGCCAACTTCCATGGATACTTATCTTCCCTATCTTCATAAATCCATCCGCCAGATTGTGACGGCATTCACCCACACACCGGAATAAAAAAGACAGATCATTGCTGATAATTTATATCAGTGATCTGTCTTCTTTGTTTTAAGATATAATAATATAATCCAGTTTCCGATCATGTTCTTCACTGGGAACTTCCTCCACCAGCTGAAAATCATATCCAAGGCCGGCCGTCACAATGTTCTTATGGGACGAAAGGTAACGGTCATAAAATCCGCCACCGTAACCAAGACGGTTTTTCTTCCTGTCAAAGGCAAGTCCCGGAACAAGCATGAATCCTTCAAAAACAATCTCCGGACATCCTTCCTGGCAATCCGGTTCCATAATTTTGTAAGCCCCCGGAACACAGTCCGCAAGAGAAGTAATCTCGTAAAAGCGCATTATTTTTCCGAATACCTTTGGCACCGCGATTCTCTTTCCCTGCGAAAAACACCAGGAGATAATTTTCCCCGTATCCAGTTCGTTCTTACAGGACATATAGGCATAGACCCACTTGCTGTTCAAAAAATCTGGAAGTTTTTTAAGACTCTGTAAACATCCCTTCGAGGCACGCTCCCTTTCCTCACGGCTAAGCCTCATTCTTCGGTCTTTCATCTGCCGGCGAAGCTGCTCTTTCTTTCTATCCCCCGGTCTAATGTTTTTTTCCATATTTCTCTCCGAGATTTTCAATGGATCCATCTTCATTCTGAATCGAAATATTATTCAGGGATCCTCTCAGATTCTTGCGGATTGCGGTAATATATGCCTGCCGAAGTCTCTTCTGCTCCTCCGCCTCTTCTTTCGTAAGTCCCACGGACTTAGACTTATGATAAAGTGTATTAATTCTGTCAATATCGACGTTATTCATTGTCATCCTCCCTGCCATTTATATTTCATTGTTTAGTATTATACATAAAAGTTCGCGGTTTGTAAATTATCTCATGAGCAGTTTTGCAGCCAGAGCCTCTGCGGTTTTTATACCATCCATGGCAGCAGATGTAATCCCTCCTGCATAGCCTGCTCCCTCTCCACAAGGAAAAAGTCCTTCAATACTGCCTTCAAAATCTTTATTTCTCTCCATGCGTACCGGCGAAGACGTTCTGGCCTCCACACCGGAAAGAATCGTATCTTTTCCATCATATCCTCTGATTTTATTCCCGAAGGCATCCATTCCTTCTATTATTGAGGCACAAATATACTCGGGGAGACATTCTCTTAAATTCGCAAACTGCCATGCTCCTTTTGTCTGAGGTATTACGGACCCAAGCTCTGCGGATGTTTTCTCTTCGAGGAAATCTCCGTAGAGCTGAACCGGTATTTTCCCATCACCGCATAAAAAAGCAAGTTCTTCATATTTTCTCTGAAATTCAAGACCGGCAAGAGGACTCTTTGACGGAAAATCTTCCGGTGTCACTGTAGTCACGAGCGCCGTATTTGAATTTTGTCCTGCCCGGTCATGATAACTCATGCCATTTACACAAAGCCTTCCCTTTTCCGAAGAAGAGTTTACCACATAACCTCCGGGGCACATGCAAAAGGAATAGATTCCCCGTCCTGTGCTTTTACACTGATGGGTCAGTTTATAACTTGCTGCGGGAAGCCGCTTTGCTCCCTCCTTGCCATACTGACTTTCGTTAATCAGAGCAGCGGGATGTTCCACCCGGACTCCGATGGCAAAGGCTTTCGGTGTCATAAACAGATTCTTTTTTTCGAGCATATAAAACGTATCTCTCGCACTATGTCCAATGGCAAAAATTACGTTTCGGCAGGGATATTCCTGTTTTGTTCCTTCCTTTTCAAGAAGCAGAGCCACTATCCGCCCTTTTTCCTGCATAAGATCGACAACCTTCGTCCGGAAAAAGACCGTTCCTCCAAGGTTCTGAATTTCCTTTCGAATGGAAACCACTACATTTTTCAGTAAATCTGTCCCAATATGAGGTTTTGCCTCATAAAGGATTTCCCAAGGAGCACCGTGTTTTACAAATTCCTGCAATACAAAACGGTTTCTTCCGAATTTGTCTTTCACAAGGGTGTTCAGCTTCCCGTCCGAAAAAGTTCCGGCTCCTCCTTCGCCAAATTGTACATTTGACTCCTCATCCAGGGGATTTCCGGAAAAAAATTCTTCTACCGTTTCTGCCCGCTTTTCCACACAATCTCCCCGCTCGAAAATCACCGGGCAAAAACCGGCACGGGCAAGAACAAGACCGGCGAACAAACCGGCCGGACCAGCACCGATAATTACCGGCCTGTCCTCTTCTTTTTTCGGAAAACCAGCAATCGTATTTTGATAGGGAAAGGAATATTCTGCGTTTGTAACCGGTGTCCACCGGCTTTTTTTAAAGGAAAGAATCTTATTTTCCTCCTCGAATTCCGCATCAATCGTGTAGACATAAAAAAGCTGGGGCTTTTTTCTGGCATCGACGGACTTTCTCACAATTTCCCATCGTTTCGGGCGTTTACCATGGGCCTGATGAACAATAGCCTCATATAATTCTTCAGGACTGTGGTCTATTTTTAATTTAATCTGTGCAATTCGTATCATATATTTGCTGATTCCTTTCCCTTGCTGCCATGCCTGCCTTCTGTCCGCTGGAAAATGCCCAATGAAGATTGTATCCCCCACAGATCCCATCCACATCGGTCACTTCACCAGCAAAAAAGAGTCCCGGTACTATTCGGGATTCCAGATGGGCATCCAGATTTGAAAGAGAAACACCCCCTCTGGTCACCTGTGCTTTTTCATATCCGGCATAGCCCTTAATCTTTAATGGAAAATGGCTGAACGCAGAGATATAATTCTCCCATTCCTCCCCTGCTACTTCGCACACTTTTTTTTCTCCCTCAATTTTAGCCTCCCTCAAAATTACAGGAGACAGTTTGGCAGGAAAAATTCCTTTTGTAAAAAGGAGCATTTTCTTTTCCCGATTTTCTTTTTTTAATGTAACAAGAAGCTCCCGTTTCTCCTTTTCGGAAAATTCCGGCATAAAATCAAAATAAAGAACGACCGGTTCCTTATTTTCCAGGGCAATCACCGCAAAATGACTCAGCTGAAAAATGGCTACTCCGGATATTCCATAATCAGTCCACTGCAGTTCTCCCTGCTCTTTTGCCACTGCTTTACCATTAATTTCCAGCGTAATGGCCGCCTGATTTCTCACACCGCTTACCTTCTTAAGAAACGGAGCGGACGATTTTAATGCAGTAAGTGCCGGCAGAGGCGGAATAATGTCATGACCAAGTTCCTCAGCCATACGAAATCCACTGCCATCGCATCCAAACTTAGGTCCGGCATAGCCTCCGGTAGAAATAATTACACTTATGGCATTATACTGTTCTTTTTTCCCTTTCTTACTTCTGGTCTTTACAAAAAAGAAAGTATTCTGTTTTTTCACTTCGATCACTTCCGTTTCCGGAAGGAACGTGATATGGCCATTCTGTAAAATTCTTTCTTCCAAAGCCTCCCTCACACAGGATGCCTGTTCATTATAAGGATAAACATAGCCATTTCTTTCTTTTGTCGGAATGCCCATATCGTAAAAAAACTTCCGAATATTTTCCGGACAGGTCTTATTTAATAGTAAGGAAAGCTCCTCCGGATTTTCCGTCCGGAAATATTGCGGTTTCTGATCCAGATTGGTCAGGTTACATTTACCATTTCCTGTCACAAGGATCTTCTTTCCCATGGATTCAAGCTTTTCAATTAGAAGTACTGTCTGCTTTCCGGCTGCGGCATTGATTGCAGCTGCCATCCCGGAAGCACCTGCCCCGACAACAATCGTATCAAAATCTGTGATTCTTTTTTTCTTCAATTTTTTATCTCCCTGAGATAACCGCAGATTGTCAATATGTCTTCCTGCTTTCTTTCCATGACAAGCCGTTCCTCATCAACCATATGATCGTATCCCATCAGATGCAGCATACTGTGGGCAACCAAAAAGGCCAACTCTCTTTTTGGGGAATGACCGTAAGTTTCTGCCTGCTCTTTCACCTTATCCATGGAAATGATTATATCACCAAGAATCAGTTCTCCCGTCTCTGGATGGAACGTATCCGGATCTCTTTGTTCAATATCAGAAAAATTTCCCGGAACGGGATATTCTGCCATTGGAAAGGACAGTACATCCGTAGGACGGTCAATGTGGCGGTGTTCCCTGTTAATCTCATGAATTTCCCCGTTGTCTGTGAGTAAAACATAAACCTGGGCTTCATAAGGACATTTTTCATAATCAAGAGCTGCCTCAATCACCTTATTTATCACTTCTTCAAAATCGGGTACTACTTGTTCCGGATAATTATTTTCTATTTCAAATGTCATCTGCTCTCTCCCCGTTTATCCGGCATCCTTCTGAGCCGGCGTTCCCTGTCCTGTTTTCGCCTTTCTTTTTCTTCTCTTTTTTTGTCATATTCATCATAGGCAGAAACAATTTTTTGAACAAGAGGGTGTCTTACCACATCATTACTTGTCAGTTTGCAAACACCGATTTCTTCAATGTTTTTGAGAACACGAAGGGCATCATCGAGTCCTGATCTGCTTCCGGAAGGAAGGTCTTTTTGTGTGAGATCACCGGTAATAATCGCTTTGGAACCAAATCCGATTCTCGTCAGAAACATTTTCATCTGGGCCGGTGTTGTATTCTGTGCCTCATCAAGTACCACAAACGCATTATCTAACGTACGCCCTCTCATGTAGGCAAGGGGTGCCACTTCAATCAGACCCTTCTCCATGTTTTTTGCAAAAGTTTCCGCCCCCATAATCTCATAAAGAGCATCATAAAGAGGTCTCAGATACGGATCAACTTTACTTTGCAGGTCTCCCGGCAGAAATCCCAGCTTTTCTCCCGCCTCGATGGCCGGTCTTGTGAGAATGATCCGGTTGACTTCCCCCGCTTTAAATGCAGTAATGGCCTTTGCCATAGCCAGATAAGTTTTTCCCGTTCCTGCAGGGCCCACACCAAAGACAATCATTTTATCCGTAATCGTATCCACATAAGCTTTCTGTCCGACAGTTTTCGGCTTGATCGGCTTTCCCATAATTGTGTGGCAGATGATATCACTATCTAACCGGGAAACTGCCTCTGTCTCATCCGTCATGGAAAGGGATAAGGTATAATTTACATTCTGTTCTGTGATATCATTACCCCGCTCAGATAAAAGAAGCAGTTGTTCTACCACATTTTTTGCACGTTCACAGTCTTTACTGCTTCCAATCAATTTCAGTTTATCATCCCGGAATATGATTGTAACATGCAGGGTTTTTTCAATTATCTTCATATTCGTATCAAACTGTCCGAAGACATTCCCCGCATGTTCCGCCGGAAAAGGAAATTCCTGTTCCGTTATGTCCATTCTTCGTACTCCTCTCTTTTTTCACTGCACTTAATTTATGGTTTTCTCTCCTGACGGGGGATTTCCTGTATTTTTCCCACCCGTTCTTTTATTGTAATCCATCCCTTTGCAGTGCATTCATTTTTGTCACTGTCTATTTTAACATTATTTTTTAATATTACCACCCCTTTTGTTTCATAATCCTTCAAAAAAGATAAAAGTCTGCGTCGTGCTTCTTTTTTCGCCTGTACTTTCGAATACGTTTTCTGCTCGGTCGAACATTCCAGATATTTTGTAACGTACAAGGATACCGGTAAATAAAACTGTGAACCGATTTTTAATTTTCTCTCTTCCGTTTCCTGATCAAAATTTTGATAGGAATGATTTTTTTTCGGTAGTTTTATCAGACAGTTTCCAATCTGGAACTGAAACGTCCTGCAGACTTTCCCGGTATAGTTTTTTTTGTAATAAACCATGGGGAATCTATCCTCATACAAGAAAGAGGAAATCTCATAGATATCTCCCCTGGCCCGGACTGTGATTTCTTCAGAAATCTCCCCGCTGTCATCCTGAATCCCTACAATACCGGAAATCAGAACGTCTCCGGGTTTCACTTCGTCTCCTTTTTTTACTTTAGCACTACCGCTTCTCACAAGAATACTATCAATTTTACCCTTTTTCGTGGCAATCAGATTACAGGGAGCTCCCTCTTTGTCGGCTTTTGTTTCCGGACCCACTGTTTCCTTTATATATACACGAAGGGCAGTTCCTCTTTTTTCACAGGAAACCCATGCAATATCCGAAAAATCTTGTCTGATTTTCTCTTCAAGCTTTTCGCAGGAAATATTTGACAGTCTTGTGCCACTCTCTATTCCGTTTTTTTTAAGGTATGCATTCATTTCTTCTCCGGAATGGGTGTAACACCCGCTCACATCAATCTGCCACAAAAAACGGGATAGGATCAACAGGCCTGCTGCAGCCAGAAACAGAGCAAGAACGAAAATTTTCCTTCCCCTGTATCGGTAAAACATAAATGGAAGTCCTCGTTTTTTCATGCACTGGAAATCCACCCCTGTTTTCCGGGAAATTTCTTCCAGTTCCCGGAGTCCCCGCCGGCTTACACAAAAGATATAATGACGCTCTTTTCGCTTAAGATTCCATAAAAGAATATTTCTGGACGCACACAGATTTAAAAAACGTTCCTGATTCCTGCCTTTAAGCACTACAGAACAATATCCATCTAACAAATGAAAAAAAGAAAAAAGCATGATGACTCCTTTCTATTTTATAATTTCAAAATCGAATTGACTGTATACATCCTGTTATTTTCATATCCATATCTGTAAAATATTCAATTACTAATCCCTTTCCCTCTATAACTAAATCACACCGGAAACAATGAAGTATAATTTTCCCATCTGTAAAATCTCCCAGACTTCCGTAATTTTCAATAAAGATTTCCCGTGTTCCATTGACCGTGCAGACTACTTCTTTATTCCGAAGCAAAATGCCACATCCTTTTATGTTTTTATATCTTTATGCGAAAAGAACGAAGAGAAGAACAAAAACAGCCGGCCTTTTACAACCAGCTGTTTTCCTGTCATGTTTATTTACTTTATCTTATTTAAAATTTGGATGTCTCCTTTGCGGCCTGAGCCACCTGAATTACTTCTGCCATCGGAGATCCACCGGCTGCAACTACCGCAGCTGCAATCGCACCTTCAACAACCGGGCAGTCAACCATCTTTATATTGCGGTCTTCCATTGCTTCAAGGACCATCTCTGTCGTCATGACAGCACTTCCAA
>JALFIK010000191.1 GCA_022776205.1 Eubacterium sp. | reverse complement strand
TATGACGCAGAAAGCAGTTGATGTCATTAAAAATGCAGATGTTATTACGGGATACACTACTTATGTGGAGATGATAAAAAAGTATTTTCCGGATAAAGAATATGTGGCCACACCGATGACGAAGGAGATGGATCGATGCCGTATGGCGGTTGATCTTGCTTCCGAAGGGAAAAATGTTGCCATGGTCAGCTCCGGAGACAGCGGTATTTACGGTATGGCGGGAATTCTTCTGGAGATTGCCGACGAGAAAAAGTCGGATGTGGAAATTGAGACGGTGCCGGGAGTAACTGCAGCAAGTGCGGCGGCTTCTGTGTTGGGCGCTCCTCTGATGCATGATTTTACGGTGATAAGTCTGAGTGATCTTATGACACCATACTCATTGATTATGAAGAGAGTGGATTGTGCCGGTCAGGGAGATTTTATTGTGTGTCTCTATAATCCGAAAAGTAAAAAGAGGGTGGATTATGTAAAGAAGGCAGCGGAGATTCTCATGAAATACCGGGATGGGAAAACACCGGTTGGTGTGGTACGCCATGCGGGACGGGAAGAAGAGTCTTCCTATATTACGACTCTTGATGCGATAAAGGATGCACCAATTGATATGTTCAGTATTGTGATCATCGGAAATTCCAATACTTATGTAAAAAATGGTAAAATGATCACACCGCGGGGATATCAGGATAAATATGGGTTTGCAGATGAAAAACAACCAGAGGAGTGATATGGAAAAAACCATAAAAATCGGGACGAGAAAAAGTAAGCTGGCACTGAAACAGACAGAGATTGTAAAAAATAAAATTCAGGCATCGTTTCCGGACATTCGGGTAGAAGTGGTTAAAATTGATACCAAAGGGGATAAAATCCTTGATAAGTCGCTTACTTCTTTCGGTGGAAAGGGTGTGTTTACTGCGGAGCTCGAAGCGGAGCTTCTCTCCGGCCGGGTGGATATTGCCGTACACAGTGCAAAGGATATGCCCATGGAGTTTCCTGCGGGGCTGGGCATTGGTGCAGTGCTTGACCGGGCGGATGTAAGGGATGTTTTTGTGACTATAAGCGGAAAAAAGCTTGCGGAAATGGAACCGGGGAGTGTTGTGGGAACGAGTTCCCTCCGGAGAGAACTCCTTATTAAAGAGCAAAATCCTTTTGTGAGTGTCCGCCTTCTGAGAGGAAATGTACAGACCCGTATTCAGAAGCTCAAAGATGGACAATATGACGGGATTATCCTGGCTGCAGCAGGAATTGAAAGACTTGGATATGAGAAGGAGAAAGGACTTTTTTATGAATATCTGGATCCGGAACAGTTCCTGCCGGCTGCGGGGCAGGGAATTCTTGCTGTGGAAAGCAGAACGGAAGATATTTTCATAAAAGGGGTCCTTTCTGCTATTCACAGTGAGGCAGCGGGATGTCTTTTAAATGCGGAGCGGGCATTTTTAAAGACAATCGGCGGAAGCTGCAATGCACCGGCAGCTGCTTATTGCCGGGAGGAGAAAGGACAGTTTTTCATGCGGGCAATGTTTGTGAAAGACGGGATTCACACTAAAAGAACCTTTCTGTGTGTTCCGGCGGATGCAACAGACCGGATGGAGACAGCGAGACAGCTGGGCATTTCGGCAGCCCGGGAAGTGAATCAGGGGATGGTGTATCTTGTAGGCGCCGGACCGGGAGATGAAGATTTATTTACAAGGAAGGGACTTTGTGTGCTGAAAAAGGCAGATGTGGTCGTTTATGATCATCTCGTTTCCAGTTCCCTTTTAAATGAGGTGAGGGATGATGCTGAATTAATTTATGCGGGGAAGTGTTCCTCGAATCATCATCTGAAACAGTACGAGACAAATGAACTTCTCATAAAACTTGCACGGGAAGGAAAGACGGTTGTGCGTTTAAAAGGGGGAGACCCTTATATTTTCGGCCGGGGTGGCGAAGAGGGGCAGGAATTAAGAAAAGCCGGGGTAGATTTTGAAGTGATTCCGGGAATTTCCTCGTCCTACAGCGTGCCGGCTTATTGTGGAATTCCTGTTACCCACCGGGATTTTGCCTCCTCGTTTCATGTGATCACCGGCCATGAGGGCAATCACAAAAACGGAGTCAGCGTTCTAAATTATGAAATCCTTGCGAAGGAAGAGGGAACATTGATTTTCCTCATGGGGCTTAAAAATCTTCCAAATATTGTCTCAGCTCTGATTGCGAACGGAAAAGATCCGAGGACACCGGCAGGTGTTTTGCAGGAGGGAACGACGGCGAGACAGAAAATTGCGGTCGGTACTCTTTCGGACATTGTGGAAGTGGTAGAAAGAGAGAAGATCACCACGCCGGCCATCACAGTCGTGGGAGATGTGGTTTCTCTTCATACGGTTCTTGACTGGTATGGACATAAGCCATTATCGGGAAAAAGTGTGTTAGTGACAGGAAGCCGTTCCATGGCAGACCGGCTGTCACCGATTCTTAAAGATGAGGGAGCGGAGGCGATTTCCTTCAGCCTGATTCGTACACAGAGACTTCATCTGCCGGAATTTGAAGAGGCACTTGACCGGATTGATCAGTACGGATGGATCGTGCTTACTAGTGCAAACGGAGTGGACTGTTTTTTTGAGGCAATGCGGGAATATCGCCGGGATATCCGAAGTCTTTCCCATGTCCGTTTTGCGGTGATCGGGGATGGAACAAAAAAAGCCCTGGAAAATCACGGAATTTTCTGTGACTTCATTCCGACAGCCTATTCATCGTCGGATCTGGCAAAAAATCTGATTCCACATATTGAAAAAAATGAAAAAGTATTGCTCCTTCGTGCCCTGGAGGCAAATGAAATTCTTCCGGAAGCACTGAAAGAAGCAGGGATATATTATAAAAACATCCCTCTTTATCACACAGTGACAGACTGGAGAAAAGAGGAAGAATTAAACCGGCTGGTAGAAAAGGCAGATTATATTACCTTTGCAAGTTCAAGTGCGGTACGGGCTTTTGCTTCTATGGTCAAAGATCCGGACCGGATCAAGGGAAAATATATTAGTATCGGGCCGGTAACAACAAAAACTGCGCAGAAATATGGAATCTGTGTGGAAAAAACTGCGGCCGTCTATACGGCCAGAGGAATGACGGAAATGATCATTCAGGATGTGACAGAAAAGAGGAAAAACAAATGAAAACACAGTTAAAACGCTTTTTGCTTACCTTAGGCTTCATGACGAGAATTCCGGTTAATGTAAATCTTGGGGAAGTAAAAGATGAAGATATGCAGAAGGGATTTTTATACTATCCGGTGGTCGGACTGGTAATCGGTCTTTGTGATATGGCAGTATATCTTCTTGTAACCCTTGTGCTGCCGGATGTATTTGGCATTTTGTTTGCCATGCTTACCAATCTGTGTGTAACCGGAGCCTTTCATCTTGACGGACTGTCGGATACTGCGGATGGCATTTATTCTGCAAGGACGAAAGAACGTATGCTGGAGATTATGAAGGACAGCCGTATCGGAACCAATGGTGCTGTTGCCATGTGTTTTGACCTGGCACTGAAATTTGCAGGAATTTATTATAGTAATCCGAAGTGGCTTCTGATCCTTCTGATGCCTGTGGCCGGAAAAATGGTGCAGGGTGCACTTGTTTACAAAGCAATTTATCCGAGAGAAAAGGGAATTGGAATTTATGTGGGAACGGTAAGCCTTGGGACGGTGATTGGAACAGTAATCCTCGGCCTCATCGCCATGATCGCTGCTTTCTCCCTCTGGGGAGTGCTCATTTTTGCAGTACTGTTTGTTTTCGCCTATCTTTTCCGTGTTTATATTACAGGGAAAATTGGTGGGATTACTGGCGATGTGATGGGAGCGGGCAGTGAGCTTTCCGAAGTACTTTTATTACTTCTCGTGATAATTCTTACCAAATATGCCGGGTTACAGCCACTTAGTCTTTTTGCAATGTTATAAACAGGAGGGGAAAATAAGATGACACTCGATGAAGCGATTAAGAAAATACAGCCACTGGATGAAGAAGCGATGGAATACACCCGTCAGCGGTGGAATACGTTGGGAAAACCTCTGCACAGCCTTGGAAGGCTGGAGGAGATGGTTACACAGTTTGCGGGAATTTACCGGGATAAAAATCCGCACCTGAAGAAAAAAGCAGTTATTGTCATGTCTGCTGATAACGGTGTTGTGGCGGAAGGGGTGACCCAGACAGGTCAGGAAGTGACTAAGACAGTGACGGAAAACATGACAAAACATAATGCGACAATTTGTATTCTCTCTTCCGTCAGTGGGGCGGACGTTTTCCCGGTGGATGTGGGAATAGCCACCGACTGCGATAATCCAGGTGTAATTTCAAGAAAGATCAAGTATGGAACAGACAACATGGCAAAGGGTCCGGCAATGTCCAGGGAAGAAGCGGTGAAAGCCATTGAAGTGGGTATTGAGATGGTTGGCAGCTTGAAAGAGAAAGGTTATAACATCCTTGCTACCGGGGAGATGGGAATCGGTAATACGACGACAAGCAGTGCGATTTGTTCTGTACTTTTAAACCAGAGTGTGGAGAAAGTGACAGGAAAGGGCGCAGGGCTTTCCAGCAGGGATTTAGAGCATAAAATCGAAGTAATCAGACACAGTATCGAGATTAATCATGTAAATCCGGAAGATCCGCTGGATGTACTCGCAAAAATCGGAGGTCTGGATATTGCCGGCATGGTGGGCTGCTTAATCGGAGGAGCGGCATATCATATTCCGGTATTTATCGACGGATTTATTTCTTCCGTGGCCGCATTGATTGCCATCCGTCTTGTTCCGGCATGCAGTCCGTATCTTTTTCCGTCTCACTGTTCCAATGAACCGGCAGGAAAAATGATTCTGGATGCAATCGGAAAACAGCCGTACATACTTGCCAATATGTGTCTGGGAGAGGGAACCGGAGCGGTCATGGGATTTACGATTGCGGATTATGCTTTTAAGGCATACTGGGAGCTGCCGAGTTTTGAGCAGACGAATTTCGGAACCTATGAGGAGCTGAACTGACAGACCGGAAGAAACGGTAGGAGGAAGTGCATGTTAGATAAAATTCAAATAGTGAAACCTGCAGACATTGAAAAAAGAAGTATGGAGATTATAACGGAAGAACTGAACGGAAGAACCTGGCCGGAGCCGGAATTTTCCATTGTGAAACGGTGCATTCATACATCGGCGGATTTTGATTATGCAGACAACCTATGTTTTTCGGAAAATGCTGCCAGGATTGGCATGGAAGCATTAAAAAACGGTGCCCATATTGTGACGGATACAAAAATGGCCTGGTCCGGAATCAACAAGAAAAAGCTCGAGTCTTTTGGCGGAGAGGCCCACTGTTTTATGAGTGAGGAAGATGTGGCAAAAGAGGCTCGGGAAAGGGAATGTACGAGGGCAGCAATCTGTATGGAGCGGGGCGCAGCCCTGCCGGGCAATAATATTTTTGCAGTAGGAAACGCACCGACAGCCCTGGTAAGACTTTATGAACTGATTCGGGAAGGCAGGGTAAAACCGGCTCTCATTATCGGGGCTCCTGTGGGTTTTGTTAATGTAGTGGAGTCAAAAGAACTGATTATGGAAGCAGGGATTCCTTATATTGTCCCGAGAGGGCGGAAAGGTGGCAGTAACATTGCAGCAACAATTTGCAATGCCATGCTGTATCAACTATAAAAAATGAAAAAGCTGAGAGAAGGCGTTTCCACCGGTTCGTGTATGACGGGTGGAGCGATTGCATCGGTCCTCTGGCAGACAACAGGAAAATGTCCGTCTGTTGTGGAGGTAGATGCGCCAATTGGAAGAAAACTTTATCTTGATATTATTCCGGAGGAATTTGGAACCTGCTGCGTCATAAAAGATGCGGGGGACGATCCGGATGTCACCGATGGAAGCAGAGTGATCACTTCCGTCCGTCTCTTTGAGGAAGAGGGAGAAATCACCTTTCATGGGGGAGAGGGGATCGGAACGGTCACACAGGATGGATTGAAAATTCCATGTGGACAGCCGGCCATTAACCCGGTGCCAAGAAAGATGGTAAAAGAGGCACTGTATAAAATAATTGGTAAGCGAAGGGCAGAAGTAACGGTCAGTATTCCGGGCGGGGAAATACTGGCGAAGAAAACGTTTAATCCCCGGCTGGGTATTGTCGGAGGCCTGTCTGTTTTAGGAACGACAGGAATTGTTCGGCCCATGAGTGAGGAAGCCATGAAAGATTCTCTTCTTGCCGAACTTGATATATATGCAAGACAGGGACATACATCAATTCTTTTTGTGCTAGGAGGCACGGGGGAAGCAAGTTTAAAAGAGATATATGGAGAATTTTCCTGTGTGATCCAGGTAAGCAATTATATTGGATTTATGATTGAGGAAGCCGTGGAAAGAGGATTTCGCAATATTTTAATCGGAGGCTTTGTAGGAAAACTGGTAAAGGTTGCTTCAGGGACGATGAATACCCACAGTCATGTCGCAGATGGCCGGATTGAGACGATTTGTACCCATGCGGCCCTCCATGGTGCGGATGTATCCGTTATTCGCCGAATCTATTCCTGCCTTACGACGAAGGCGGCGATGCAGATTGTGGAGGAGGAAGGCCTTGGAGAAATATGGAAAGATATGGCGGAAAAAGCCTCCTGGTATTGTGAGAAAACTGCCCGCCATCTGGCCAGAGTCGGAATCATTTTTCTGGATGGGAAGAATGATATTCTGGCAGAAAGTCAGAATGTTGCGGAAATTTTATCTGTTTTAATTAAAATGGGAGGAAATGATGAGTAAACTAACGATTGCCGGAGTAGGACCGGGAGATACCGGATATATTGTGCCGAAAGTGGCAGAAAAGATGAACCAGGCCCATACGGTCATTGCCGCAAAACGTCTTCTTCCGGTGCTTTCTTCCCTGTGCGGCTCCGCTGATACAGAATTTGTTGCCATGGGAAAAATAAAGGACACACTTTGCAAGATTGACTACCTTTTAGAAGCCGGTCAGGATGTGGTGGTTGCCGTGAGCGGCGACCCGCTTATGTACAGCTTTTTCGGGACGATCTGTAATAATCCGATAAGTACAAAATGGGATATGGAGATCATTCCCGGAATCGGATCTTTACAAATGCTGGGGGCGGCTTTTCATGAAACGATGGAAGATGCAGTGATTGTGAGTGTCCATGGCAGAAAGAAAACCCCCGGTTCTATCGCTCTTTGTGTAACAGAAAATGAAAAAATATTTTTTCTTTGCAGTAAGGAACAGGGGCCGGCATGGCTCTCCCGGATTATGATGGATTACGGGCTTTGTGATGTGACAGTGTCTGTGGGGGCGAATCTTTCGTATGAGGATGAATTTCTGGTATCAGGAAAACCGGAGGATATGGTAAATCGGGATTTTCCGGCCCTCTGCGTTACAATGATAAAAAATCCCACACCGAAAAAAGTGGTTCGCCCCTGCTTTTTATCGGACGAAGATTTCGAACGAAATAATACGCCGATGACTAAGGAAGAGATAAGGGTTCTGATTTTACATAAACTAAAGCTCTGTCCGGATGATGTGGTCTGGGATGTGGGAGCAGGAACAGGATCTGTGTCTGTGGAATGTGCAAGACAGGTGCCCTTCGGGCAGGTTTACGCTGTGGAAAGAAATCCCGATGCGATTTCCCTCATTCAGAAAAATAAAGAGAAATTTCAGACAGAGAATCTTTATGTACAGGAGGGGGATGCCGCCGATGAAATTGTACGTCTGCCGGAACCGGATAAAGTATTTATCGGGGGAAGTGGAAGGGAACTGGATAAAATTCTAAGACAGATTCATGAATTACATAAATCAGTGAGAGTTGTCATATCTGCAGTAACCATCGAGACGATTTCTCAGATTAGTGAGATACTTGAGAAATACGATCCGGATTATGATGTGATCCAGGTCACAGTAGGCCGGGGAAGGAAAATCGGCAGTTATCATATCATGGATACGAATAATCCGGTGATGATATTTACGGCATCCGTCTGAACTGACGGGTTAAAAAGGTGTAAAAAATGAGGAAAAAAGCATTACTTATTGTAAGCTTTGGAACGAGCTTTAAAGAAGCGGTTTCGGCGATAATTAATATTGAGGAAACATGCCGGAGAGCGTTTCCGGAGTATGATTTTTATCGGGCATTTACTTCTGGAATGATTATCCGTAAGCTTGCCCGTACACAAAATATCATTGTTCACAGCCCGGACGAAGTGATGGACTTTTTGGCTCGGGAAGGATATGAGGAAGTCCTTTGTCAGCCTACCCATATTATAAACGGGCAGGAATATGACAAGATGATGGGAATGCTTCGAAAATACAAAAATAAAATACCGGTGATTAAAGTGGGAACCCCACTTCTTACGAAGGAAGAAGATTATAGAAAAACCTGCGAAATTATGATGGATGAAAAGGGAAAACCTCTCGGGCCGGAAGAGGCCCTTGTCTTTATGGGACACGGAACGGAGCATTTCGCCAACAGTGCGTACTGTCAGTTTGAAAATATGTTACGGGATCTTGGCTTTGAAAATACTTATGTGGGAACCGTGGAAGGATTTCCGGATCTATCTTATGTGATTCGCCGTCTTAAGAAAAGAAACATTAAAAAAGTATTTGTAATGCCATTAATGATCGTGGCAGGTGATCATGCGAGAAATGATCTGGCAGGACCCGAGGAAGATTCCTGGAATGCAATTTTACAAAAAGAAGGCTTTGAGACAGAGATTTTTTTAAAAGGAATGGGAGAAATCGATGCGGTTGCGCAGATGTTTGTCTCACATTTAAAGAGAGCAGGGGAGATCTGAGGAGATGAAGGGGAAATTATATGGAATTGGTGTCGGACCGGGAAATCCGGAACTTCTTACACTGAAAGCAAAAAGACTTATTGAAGAATGTGATATCATTGCTGTTCCGGTGAAAAAAGCCGGCGAAGAAAGTGTGGCATTAAATATAGCAAAAGGTGCCGTGGAGATTGCGGAAGAAAAAATCCGGAAAATTATATTTACCATGGAAAAGGACAAGACAAAAAGAGAGGCATGTCGCAGGGAGGCGGCAGAGAAAATAACGGATTTTCTGGATCAGGGAAAAAATGTTGCCATGCTGGCTCTGGGAGACATCGGTGTTTACAGTACATATGCTTATGTACATAAAATCATCGTAAATTCCGGATATGAGGTGGAAATGGTATCCGGAATTCCTTCATTTTGTGCCGGTGCAAGCCGTGCAGGAATATCGCTGGTGGAAGGAAATGAGAGTTTTGGTGTGATTCCGTCCCTGAAAGGGATAAATCAGGTGGAGAAAAGTCTGGATGTTTTTGATAATCTTGTTATTATGAAGGTGGGAGGTCATGTAAGGGAAGTTGCAGACCTTTTAAAAGAACGGGATATGGAAAATAAAGCCATTATTATAAGTAACCTGGGAATGGAAGGCGAATATGTGGGCGCGCTTATTCCGGACAGGGAGTATGGTTATTTTACCACAATGATTATTAAGAAAGAGATGTAGGGGCAGAGATGAAATATGATGTGATGGTAATTGCCGGAACAACAGAATCCAGACAGGTGATCGAAAGCCTGCTCGGGGAGAAGAAAGGAATGAAAATTCTTGCCTGTGTTGCCACGGAAATGGGGAAAAAGATGCTTTTGGATTATGATATCTGTGTCCATGTGGGAAGGCTTGATGAAGAAGGATTCCTTTCTCTCCTGAGAGAAAATCCCTGTGACAGGATTATTGATGCCTCCCATCCCTTTGCAAAAGTTGTGACAAAGACTGTGAAAAATGCAGCGAAAAAAATGGGAATTCCCTGTGAGCGTCTTGAACGAGATACACTTTCCTATGATTATGATGGAATAATTTATGTAAAAGACGTGAATGAGGCCATTCGTGTACTTAATGAGATGGAGGGAAATATCTTACTCACGACAGGGGTAAATACTTCAGCACAATACATGAACGGAGTTCGTGATGGAAAAGAAAGGCTTTATATCCGGGTGCTGTCAAATGAAGATTCCCTGAGAGGCTGTGAAAGGGCAGGATATATGCCGGAGCATGTGTTTGGAGCAATGCCTCCCTATACGCTCGAAGATAATCTTGTTCTCATAGAAAGAACGCGGGCGGGGATTCTGGTATCAAAAGACAGTGGAAAGACCGGGGGAGTGGATGTGAAAATGGAAGCCTGTAAAAAAGCAGGAATTTCCATGGTATTAATCGGCCGGCCGGTGTCAGAAAAGGAGGATTGCTAATTGGAACAACTGAAAATAATGCCGAGGATCCTCCTTGCGGGAGTAAACAGCGGCTGTGGGAAAACCAGTATTACCTGTGGAATTCTAAAAGCATTAAAGGACAGAGGGATTAATATTCAGCCTTATAAATGCGGTCCGGATTATATTGATCCCATGCTTCATTCCCACATTGCGGGAACAGAGTGCAGGAATCTGGATCCGTTTTTTTCCACGGGAGACGATCTTCGTTTCCTTGTGGGAAAGGACAGTCAGAAAGCAGATTTCTCCGTGATTGAGGGAGTGATGGGCTACTATGATGGAATTGGTATTTCCTGTGAAAAAAGTACATGGACTGTTTCAAAGGAGACGGAAACGCCGGTAATTCTTATTGTCAACGGAAAGGGAATGTCTCACACTCTGATTCCGGTCATAAAGGGAATGAAAGAATATCGGGAAAATTCCATTGCCGGGATAATTATCAATCGTTGTAGCAGAGGGCTTTATGAAATGATAAAACCCCAAATGGAAAAAGAAACAGGAGTTCCTGTTGTCGGCTATTTTCCCCAAAAGGAAGGAATATCCATAGGAAGCAGGCATCTTGGACTGATGACTGCGGAAGAAATCGAAAATCTCGATGAGATTATCTCTCTTCTGGGGAAGACAGCCGAGGAGGGAATTGATTTGGATTTACTCTTAAAAATCGGTCGGGAAGCGGTCCCGCTTGCCGTAACGAAACCTCCGGAAATTTTGGAGAAAAAAGTAAATATTGCCGTTGCCAGAGACAGGGCATTTTGCTTTTATTATAAAGAAAATCTGGATATATTAGAACAGCTTGGGGCGAGAATCGTATTTTTCAGTCCCATAAAGGACACCTCCCTTCCGGAAAATACAGATGGAATTTATCTTGGCGGAGGTTATCCGGAAATTTATAAAAAGGAGCTGTCTTCCAATGAGGCGATGAAGGAATCCATCCGCAGAGCGGTTATGGAAGGAAAACCTCTCATTGCGGAATGCGGAGGATTTATGTATGCCTGTGATCATCTTATTGACGTTGACGGAGAGTCTTTTGAAATGCTCCGACTTCTTGACACGGATGTGAGTATGACACAGAAACTGTCCATGGAATTTGGATATGTGACTTTAACTGCGCAAAAAGATACCTCTTTTTTTGAGAAAGGAGCAAAGATCCGTGCCCATGAATTTCATTACTCGAGGGCAGAACATCGGGGGGCCACCTGCACGATAAGAAAAGCTTCCGGAAAAAGCTGGGAAGGTCTTTATGTAAAGGAAAATGTGATGGCGGGATACCCTCATTTTTATTTTCACAATTGCAGAGAAATTGCACAAAATTTTGTGAATCTGGCAGAACAGACAAAAAGAAAATGGATACAGGAGAATGGTAAAGAATGGAATTGATATGTGCGACGGTGCTGGGATTTATTCTTGATCTTATTTTTGGGGATCCCCACGGGCTGGTGCATCCGGTACAGATAATCGGATGGGTGATTGATAAATTAAAAAAGGGACTTTGGCACCTGATTTATGGTTGTTCTTTTAAAGAAGTGCGGGACAAACACAAAGACAGGAAAGAAAAAGCGGAGCGTGCCGGTGGCTTTATTCTTACATTTCTTGTGGTAGGAGGTACCTTTTTTATAACGGCGGGTATTTTGTACCTGGCCGGGAAAGTGCACCCACTTTTTCGCTTTTGTCTGGAGACCTTTTTTATTTATCAGATTCTTGCGACGAAAAGTCTGAAAAGAGAATCAATGAAAGTGTATAAGAAATTAAGAGAGGGGGATCTTGCCGCGGCGAGAAAAGAGGTGTCTTATCTTGTGGGGCGAGATACAGAATGCCTGAATGCCGGCGAGGTGGCAAAGGCAGATGTGGAAACCATTGCGGAGAATACAGCAGATGGGGTAATCGCCCCGATGGTCTTTATTGCTCTTGGAGGAGCTCCGTTAGGATTTGCTTATAAAGCGGTCAATACGTTAGATTCCATGGTGGGATATAAAAATGAAGAATGCCGGTATCTGGGATTTGCTTGTGCGAAACTGGATGATATCTGTAATTTTATTCCGTCAAGACTGGCGGCAGTCATGATGATACTTGCATCATTTTTTCTCCGGTTTGATGTGAAAGGGGCTGTGCGGATTTTTAAGAGAGACCGACTTGCACATTTGAGTCCCAACAGTGCCCAGACGGAGGCAGTTGCTGCCGGAGCCCTGGATATACAACTTGGGGGAACCCACAGTTATTTTGGGAAACCGGTGGAAAAACCGACAATCGGAGATGATATCCGTCCGGTGGAATATGAGGATATTAAAAAGACAAACCAACTGTTGTATGTCAGCGCATTTTTATCCCTCCTGTTTTGCTGCGGGATGACATTTTTACTGTATGTTATCCTCTGACAGGATAGATAGAAAGAAAATCGCGGCCAGAATTGATGAAAATAAATTCACAAAGCAGTTCCCATGTAGGAAACATTTATAAAAAAGCAGAAGAAATCGGAATCCCGGAGGAAGAGATTCTGGATTTTTCGGCAAATATCAGTCCTCTCGGCCTTCCGGAATCTGTAAAAAAGGCGATGGAAGAGGCAATTGGAGGGACGGTAAATTATCCGGATCCGGACTGCAGGCATCTTCGGGAAAAAATCGGAAAAGAAGAGGGGGTTCTGTCTGAGCATATACTTTGCGGAAACGGGGGAGCGGACCTTCTTTACCGGATTGCCTTTGGGCTCAAACCCCGAAAAACTCTTCTGGCTGTTCCCACTTTTGTGGAATATGAGGAGGCTCTTCGGGCGGCAGGAGGAAAGACAGACTATTATTTTATGCAGGAAGATTTTATGATCCGGGAAGACTTTTTAAAAAAAGTCACGGAGGAAACCGATCTTGTAATACTTTGTAATCCGAATAATCCCACAGGAATTCTTACAGACAGAGAACTGATCCGGAAAATTCTTGACCGGGCAAAGGTGACCGGGACTGTTGTTCTTGTGGATGAGTGCTTCCTTGAAATCTGTGAGAGAGAAGAGGAGTTTAGTGTTAAAACATTGCTTGGCTCCTATGACAACTTAATCATATTAAAATCTTTTACAAAAATGTATGCAATCCCGGGTGTACGCCTTGGTTATATTCTTTCAGAAAATCAGGAATTGCTTGAAAAGGTAAGCCGGGCGGGACAGTCATGGTCTGTAAGCCATATTGCCCAGTGTGCCGGGATTGCCGCTCTTTCCGAAAGAAAGTATAAAGACCAGGTGAAAAAGACGGTCGCACAGGAACTGATCTACATGAAAAAAGAGCTTGGAAAATTTCCGCTAAAACTGTATGACGGAAATGCCAATTACCTTTTTTTCCGGACACCGGGAATGGAAGATCTCGACAGAAGACTGGAGCAGCGGGGGATTCTGATCAGAAACTGCAGTAATTATGTGAATCTGGGAACAGATTACTGGAGAGTTGCGGTAAAGTCCCATCCGGAAAATGAAAGGCTGATTCGGGAACTTGCATTGATTTTTAACAGATGACAGACAGAGAGGAGAAAAAATGGCAAAAGCAATTATGGTACAGGGAACCATGTCCAATTCGGGGAAAACCTTTGTCACAGCAGGACTGTGCAGGGTTTTCAAACAGGACGGATACCGGGTGGCTCCTTTTAAGGCACAGAACATGGCACTCAATTCATATATCACAAAAGAGGGACTGGAAATCGGGAGGGCCCAGGCCATGCAGGCGGAGGCAGCCATGATTGAACCGACTCACTGGATGAATCCCATTTTATTAAAACCGACAAGTTCCATGGGTTCTCAGGTGATCGTAAACGGAGAAGTTTATGATAATTTAAGTGCGCGGGAATATTATGAAAAAAAAGAAGAACTGGTGCCGGAGGTGATGAGAGCTTATCATCATCTGGAAGAAGAAAATGATATTATTGTAATTGAGGGAGCCGGATCGCCGGCGGAGATTAATCTGTCGGAATTTGATCTTGTGAATATGGGAATGGCAAAAAGAGCCAATGCTCCGGTCATTCTTGTGGCAGATATCGATCGCGGCGGAGTGTTTGCTTCGGCTTACGGTACCATTAAATTGCTTCCCCGGGAAGACCAGGATCGTTTCTGTGGCATTGTGATCAATAAATTCCGAGGAGATGTGGAAATATTAAAACCGGGTCTGTCCATGCTGGAAGATCTTACGGGTAAGCCGGTTCTTGGAGTAATTCCTATGGAGAAAATTGATGTGGATGACGAGGACAGTCTCTCGGACCGGCTGAATCAGAAAACAATTACGGAAGGCATCGATGTGGCAGTAATTCGTCTTCCGCATATTTCCAACTTTACGGATTTTAGCGTTTTTGAACTGATTGACGGAGTTTCACTTCGTTATGTTACGAATAAAAAAGAACTGGGCAAGCCGGATCTGATTCTTCTGCCAGGCACAAAAAATACGATGGGAGATATGGAATGGCTCATAGAAAGCGGTCTTGAAGCGGCAATTAAGAGAGCGGCCCAGACAACCAGAGTCATCGGAATCTGCGGAGGGTTCCAGATCCTTGGGAAAGAACTCCACGACCCGGAAGGCGTGGAACATGGTGGAAATATGCGGGGGCTTGGACTTCTGGATACTTCGACCATTTTTCAGGGAGCAAAAACCCGTACGAGGATTCACGGACATATTCTTCCGGAGAGTAATCTGTATCATTTGGAGGAGTCCGGAATTGAAGGGTATGAGATACACATGGGCATAACACAAAATCTGGGAGATGCAGTGCCGATGATCCGGCTTTCCGACGGGAGAACGGATGCTTATATGACGAAAGACGGGCGAATCTGGGGCAGTTATCTTCACGGGATATTTGATAATGAAAATCTTGTTTTCGGGCTTGTGGAAGATCTGATGAGGGAAAAAGGGATCCGTCCGGATCAAAATCATTTAAGCGTGGCAGAATATAAAGAAATCCAATACAATAAACTGGCAGATCTCATTCGGGAGAGTCTGGATATGGATGCAATTTATAAAATTTTATCAGGGGAAAAAGGAGAACAATCCATGGAGAAAAAAGGATGCGGAGGATTATGTGACGATCATTCAGGGAAGGGACTGGTGCACATTTACTGTGGAGATGGAAAGGGGAAAACGACATGTAGTGTGGGCCTTATGATGCGGGCGGCAGGAAGTGGCAAAAAAATTCTCTATCATCAGTTTTTAAAGGGAAACCAGTCGAGTGAGAGGAAAATTATTGAGTCCCGTCCGGAAATTACTGTTATTCCCGGGAAAGAGATGGAGAAATTTACTTTTCAGATGGATCCGGAAGAGCTGGGGGCACTGAAAAAGGAAAATGATGCGATGCTTGACCGCTTATTTTCCATGGCAAAAGATTTTGATATGCTTGTGATGGACGAGAGCGTTTATGCCATAGACGGGGATTTACTTGACGAAAAGAAGATGATAAAATATCTCGAGGAAAAACCTTATTCACTTGAAGTGGTTCTGACGGGAAGAAATCCATCCCAGGCGCTGATGGAACATGCAGATTACATTTCTGAAATTCAGAAAGTAAAACATCCTTTTGATCAAGGGGTAAGTTCCCGTATGGGAATCGAGAAATAAAAGATGGCATATTTTCCGTTATTTATTAGTTTAACAGACAAGCACTGTCTTGTCATCGGCGGAGGCGGTGTTGCCCTTCGAAAAATAAAAACTCTGCTTTCTTTCCAGGCGGATGTGTATGTCGTTGCAGAGACGGTCTGTAATGAGATTCGAAAAGAACTTCCGCCGGAGAGAATCCGGATTGGGCAGGTCAAAGAAGAAGAAATTTCCGGGTCATATCTTGTGATATGTGCTACGGATAACCGCGAAGTAAATGCCCGGGCTGCCCGGTTGTGCAGGGAATACAGAATCCCGGTCAATGTGGCAGATTCTCCGAAAGATTCCACCTTCCTTTTTCCATCGGTGGTAAGAAAGGGTGAGGCCAGTATCGGAATCAACAGCGGAACGAACAGTCCTGCCCTGTCGAAACATATCCGGGAAATAGTCGAGAAAGCCGTTCCCGATTCTTATGGAGAGATGACTCTTTTTCTCGGAAAAATCCGGGAGAGAATCAAGAAAGAATTTGAAGGAGAAGAAAGAAGCAGAATTTTGAAAGAGGCTGCAGCTGAAACATTTTCAAAGGAGAGGGTTTTAACAGAAGAGGAAATAAAGGAAATTATAAGGCGGAACAAAAATGATAGAGCTAGTGGAAGACCAGTTAGATATTGATACTTATCTTGCCCTTCGGCAATCCGTTCATTTTAAGGAACTTTCCAGAGACCAGGCCCAAAAAGGCCTTGAAAACAGCATGTACACCCTTGTTGCCTACAAAGATGGCAGGCCTGTCGGCATGGGGAGAATCGTCGGAGACGGAGCAATTATCTGTTATGTGCAGGATCTGATCATCCGTCCCGAAGCCCAGAATGAAGGAATCGGCGGATTAATTCTGGAAACTCTGAAGGAATATGTGATCTCCCAGGGTTATGAGGGAACAACGATGATGTTTGATCTTATGTGCGCAAAGGGCAGAGAGGAATTTTATAAAAAACACGGTTTTATCGCAAGACCGACAGGGGAACTTGGACCGGGGATGATCCAGTATTTGTCCATTGGCAGGAAAAAGGGAAAATAAAGGAGTGTGTTTGTCATGATTAGAAGAAGACGTCTGCGTGCTTCAGAAAATCTTCGGGCACTGGTAAGGGAGACAGCAGTCAGTGTGTCCGATCTCATTTATCCGGTATTTATCATTGAGGGAGAGAATATAAAGAATCCCATCGATTCCATGCCGGGAATTTATCAGTACTCCATTGATCGTATTGATGAGGAGCTAACACGAATCCGTGAAGCGGGAATCAGGGGAATTTTGTTATTTGGTATTCCATCTCATAAGGATGAATGCGGAAGTGAAGCATATAATGAGCACGGTGTGATACAGGAGGCAATCCGGCACATAAAGAAAGTATTTCCGGAACTTGTGGTTATTGCGGATATTTGTCTTTGTGAATATACTTCCCATGGCCACTGTGGTATGGTGAAAGACGGGGTGATCCTGAATGATGAAACCCTGCCGCTCCTGGCGAAGACTGCCGTTACCTGTGCAAGAGCAGGAGCAGATATGGTGGCACCGTCAAATATGATGGATGGACATGTGGCAGCGATTCGTGAAGCTTTGGACCGGGAAGGATTTATCATGACTCCGATTATGGCTTACAGTGCAAAGATGGCTTCCGGATATTACGGACCATTCCGGGATGCGGCTCATTCTGCACCGGGGTTTGGAGACAGAAGAACTTACCAGATGGATTACCATAATGGAAGAGAGGCTATGCGCGATATTAAAGATGATATTGCAGAAGGTGCCGATATTATTATTATAAAACCGGCATTGGCTTTTCTGGATATCTTAAAGACGGCATCCGTGGAGACAGAGATGCCCCTGTGTGCTTATAATGTGAGCGGTGAATATTCCATGGTGAAAGCTGCTGCGGGAAATGGGTGGATTGATGAAAAGAAGATTGTGATGGAAAATATGATTGCCATGAAACGGGCAGGTGCACAGATGATTATTACCTATCATGCCCTCGATGTGGCACGCTG
>JALFIK010000180.1 GCA_022776205.1 Eubacterium sp. | reverse complement strand
TATGACGGAAGGACGATAATAAAAGATATTAATATTGAACTTCATAAAGGAGAACTTGTCTCATTGCTTGGAGTGAGCGGATCGGGTAAAACGACACTTTTTCATGTTTTATCCGGACTGGTAACACCGGAAGAGGGGCGAGTGTTCCTGAATGACGAGGATATTACGTCAAAACCGGGTGAGATTAGTTACATGCTGCAGAAAGATCTTCTTTTACCCCACAAAAAGATTATTGATAACGTGGCGCTTCCTCTTGTTCTTCGCGGAATGAAAAAAAAGGAAGCCAGAGAAAAAGCTACAGCATATTTTGAGGATTTCGGGCTGGACGGAACCCAGTACCGGTATCCCTGTCAGCTTTCAGGGGGAATGCGTCAGAGAGCGGCACTTCTGCGGACGTATCTGTCATCCAATGGTGTTGCACTTTTAGATGAGCCTTTCAGTGCCCTTGATACGATTACCAAGACGTCCATTCATAAATGGTATCTGGAGGTAATGCAGCACATTGATCTTTCCACGCTCTTTATTACGCACGATATTGACGAGGCAATTCTTCTGTCTGACCGGATTTATATTCTTAACGGGAAACCGGGAGAAATTAAGGATGAGATCTTCATTAAAGAAGAAAAGCCGCGACCGGAGGATTTTTATTTGACGGATGCTTTCCTTTCCTATAAAAGAGATATTATAAAGCGGTTGTAACCGTTATTTTAAAATGTTATAATAAAACCCAAGGATATTACCGCCGGATTGAGGCCAGGCAGGCTTCTTCCGGCGGTAAAAAAATATGGAATGTAAGGGGTGTTTGTTATGAAATGGACGGCAAAATGTCCGAAATGTGGGAAAACCTATCCGTTAGAGGACAGAATCTGTCCGAAATGTGGTTATAATATCGAAGATTATGAATATCTTGATCCGAAGATTCGGAAAATTCTTGATCTGGAAAAGGAAAAACGCCTGCGAAGGGAGCGGGAGGAAAATCCAGAGGCAGCAAAGCTGTATGAGCAGGAGCAGGAAAAGAAGAGAGAAGAGGAGGAGAGACGGAAGGAAGAAGAGAAGGAAAATGAGGAATCCACAGCATTTATCGAGGATGAGAATGGCATTACCCATCTGATGCTTACACCAGGACTGATGTTTCTCATTACCTTTGTTCTCATTGCCGTTGTTATTATTTTAAATATCCTTTACTAGCAGTTCGTTTTCCGTGGGACTGAGAAAAATGTCAAGAAAAAATGGAAAGAAACAAAATATTGCTAACCGGAATGGGTTGAGGGCAGATTTGTTGTAAAAATTACATAATAATATCAAGAAATTCGTAACGGTTCTGTTTGACCCATTTTTTGCCCGGTGTTATAATTTAAGCAGAATACTGTGCGATTTTACAATCATACAGAAGCGTATGTCCGCAAAGATTCGTCGGAATTTTCAGGAGAAGATTTTCCGGGAATTCTTTGTGGGAGAAAGGATGGGAGATATGAAATATGTAGCGGGTGTTGATATAGGTAATGCCACCACAGAAGTTGCCATTGCGAAAATTGATGGTAAAGATATTGAATTCATAGCCAGTGGAATTGGTCCGACAACAGGAATCAAGGGAACCCTGCAAAATATCAGTGGTGTATTTATGTCTTTAAGGAACGCCCTTGATAAAGTGGGGATGGATTACAGTGATTTGCAGGAGATTCGTATTAATGAAGCAGCACCGGTTATCGGTGATGTGGCTATGGAGACGATTTCCCAGACAGTCATTACGGAATCGACAGTAATTGGACACAATCCAAGCACACCGGGTGGAAACGGAGTCGGAGTCGGTACTTCCGTTCTCGTTACAGAACTTTCTAAAATAACAGAAGAGAAAGATGTGATTGTCGTTGTTCCATCGAGTGTATCCTTTGCACAGGCCGCACTGATGATGAACGGGGCGAAGAAGAATGTACATATTACAGGTGCCATTGTTCAGGAAGATGACGGTGTACTTTTGAATAATCGTCTTGACCGGAAGATCCCGATTATTGATGAAGTGCTTCAGATTGAAAAGGTTCCTTTAGGAATGACCTGTGCCATTGAGGTTGCACCGCAGGGAACTGTTTTAGATACTTTGTCCAACCCATACGGAATTGCAACGGTGTTTGATCTGGATTCCGAGGAGACGAAACGTGTGGTACCGATTGCCCGTTCCCTTATCGGAAGCCGTTCCGGAGTTGTCATTAAGACACCGACCGGTGATGTGCAGGCACGCAGCATTAAGGCAGGAACCATCAATGTCGTTGGTCCGAAGAAGGAAGTCGACGTGGATGTGGATGAAGGTGCCGACAAAATCATGGAAGCGATCGCAACGATACAGGACATTCAGGATATTCAGGGAGAGACCGGAACGAATGTGGGGAATATGTTAGATAAAGTTCGCCGTACCATGGCCGGCCTTACAGAAAAGAGTCCGGATAAAATTAAGATTCAGGATATCCTTGCAGTAGACACATTTAATCCGCAGAAGGTAATCGGAGGTATTGCCGATGAATTTGCCCTGGAGAATGCGGTAGGAATTGCTGCCATGGTTAAGTCTGACCGTCTCCAGATGGAGAAGATTGCCCGCGTACTTACCGAGAAACTGAATGTGCCGGTATATGTAGGTGGCGTTGAGGCTGATATGGCGATTAAGGGAGCTCTTACTACTCCGGGTACAAGCGTACCGCTTGCCATCGTGGACATGGGAGCCGGTTCTACGGATGCTTCGATTATTAATCGGGAAGGCAAGGTAAAACTGATCCATCTGGCAGGAGCCGGAAATATGGTGTCCGTACTCATCCAGTCCGAGCTTGGTCTAGACAGCTTTGATCGTGCAGAGGATATTAAGAAGTATTCTCTGGCAAAAGTAGAGAGTCTGTTCCACATCCGTCATGAAGATGGAACAGTACAGTTCTTTGATAAACCATTGGATCCGTATATTTTTGCCAAAGTTGTTCTTGTAAAGGAAAATGATGAACTCGTTCCTCTTGACGGAGTAGAGTCCCTTGAGAAGGTAAAACAAATCCGTATCAATGCAAAGAAGAAAGTTTTTGTAACGAATGCAGTCCGTGCTCTTTCCAAAGTAAGTCCGACAGGAAATCCGCATGATATCCAGTTTGTTGTTATGGTTGGCGGTTCTGCTCTCGACTTTGAGATTCCAAACTTTGTGACAGATGCTCTTTCGCAGTATGATATTGTTGCCGGACGAGGCAATATCCGTGGCTGTGAAGGACCGCGTAATGCGGTTGCCACCGGTCTTGCCATGGCATGTCTCGAAGAAGAATAATTCAGAAAATATACTAAGAATATACTTAAGGATAATCCCGCGGTCAGTTTCCGCGGGATTATTGCGTCTGATAAATGGAAAAATTGTTCCGGTCTGCGGGAAGGAAACCGTTAGAAAGGGATTCCGGAAGTTGACAGGATTCATATGCTTGTTTATAATGATTTTATTAAAATTTTTGGAAGGATTGGAATAGATTATATGGGCAAATTACGAATTATCACAGACTCAGCCAGCGACATTTCAACGGAGCTGGAGAAAAAATATGATATTGACATCATTCCGTATTCGGTTGTGATCGAGGATAAAACTTATACGAGCAGGGTGGATTATGATAACGAAGGTTTTTACCGGATGATGGAGGAATATGATGAGATCCCGAAGACATCGCAGATTACCGCTTATCATTTTATGGAGTTATATTATGATTACTATAAGCAGGGGTATACTGATCTGATTCTGGTGATTATCAATGGAAAAGGTTCGGCAACCTATGGAAATTCCTGTATGGCAATCGACATGCTTTATGAGGAGCATCCGGAGTGTGAGGGAAAGATTCATATTTATACTCACGATAGCGGAACTTACAGTGGCGGCTACGGACACCTGGTCGTAGAGGCGGCGAAGATGGCCGGTGAAGGGAAATCCGTGGATGAGATCAATGCATATCTGGAAGCAAAGATTCCGTTTCGCCGGGTATATTTTGGTATTTATAATCTGAAATATGCAGGAAAATCCGGGCGGATCCCCAGTGCAGCAGCCTTTCTGGGCGATAAGATCGGAATTAAGCCGATCATGAAGATCTGGGATCATGAGATTACCACGGCAGGGAAATGCCGTGGGGATAAGAAAGTCATCTCGAAAGTCTGTGAGCTGACTGTCGCGGACATGGAGCCGGGATCTCCTTATCAGATTGCCTATGGAAATGATGAGAAAGTAAAAGACGAGATGATTCGGAAGATGACGGAGAAAGTCGGGTATGGTCCGACAGAGTGCTATCAGATCGGTGCGGAAGTCGCTTCCAATGCCGGTCCGAAGGTAATCGGTCTTTTATTTGATGTAAAAAAATAAATCAGGGGATATGCTGCAGGAGAAAGAGGGGGATTACATGAACAAAAGAAAAATATCAATTCTGGGAGATTCTATCAGTACCTATTCCGGTTATACGCCGAAAGAAGGCGTGTTTTATGATTCCTATGTTCAGAGGGAGACGGGGGTGGCCACTGTGGATGATACCTGGTGGATGCAGGTAATTCGTGCACTTGGAGGAGAACTTCTCGTAAACAATTCCCTTGCAGGCAGCATGGTTTCCGGAAATCTTAGCACTTCAGCCATGTCGGATGGGAGAATCCGGGCACTGGGAGACGGAGAGAATCCGGATATGATTCTGGTCTGTTCCGGATCCAATGACTGGGGGTTTTGCGTACTGCCGGAGGAATTTGCCTATTCTTATGGGCAGATGCTTCACAAATTAAAAAGAGCATATCCCCATGCGCAGATCTGGTGCTCGACTCTTCCGGAAGGGAAAGAGCCGTCGTCATCAAAACAGAGTTTTTTTAATGTGGACGGTACGATTTCAAAAAGAGTGTATTCCCGGCTGATCCGTGAGGAAGCGGAGAAGGCGGAAGTACATCTTGCCGATCTGGAACAGATGGGAATTGCCTATGAAACCGTTGACGGAATTCATCCGAACAAAAAAGGAATGATTCAGATTGCCCGAATGTGGATTGATTCATTAAAAAAATAAAGAGCGGGAGTATTTTCTATAGCATATTTTCTTAGGTTGTGCTATAATAACTGCAAAAATCTTATGAGGGTGAAATGAAGTTATCATAAAGATTTATTTCATAAGAAGGGAAGTATTCGAAATGGAAAAAAAGAACATCAACTGGGGTGAGCTTGGATTTACCTATCAGGAGACAGAAGCACGATTTGTTGCGAATTATAAGGACGGAGTCTGGGATGAAGGAATTCTTACAGATGACGCCACAATCACACTGAATGAATGTGCAGGTGTCTTTCAGTATGCCCAGACCTGTTTTGAAGGATTAAAGGCATATACAGCAGAGAACGGAGATATCGTATGTTTCCGCCCGGATTTAAATGCATCCCGTATGGCAGATTCCTGCAGAAGACTGGAGATGCCGGTATTTCCGGAAGAGAAATTTATCGAGGCAGTTGAGAAAGTAGTAGAAGCAAACGCAGCTTACGTTCCTCCGTACGGATCCGGAGCGACTTTATATATTCGTCCATATATGTTTGGTACCAATCCGGTCATCGGTGTGAAACCGGCCGATGAGTATCAGTTCCGTATTTTTGTTACACCGGTAGGCCCTTACTTTAAGGGTGGTGCAAAGCCGATTGTCATCCGTGTATCTGATTATGACCGTGCAGCACCACATGGAACCGGACATATTAAGGCAGGTCTGAACTATGCCATGAGTTTACATGCAATTGTGGATGCACATCAGAAAGGCTTAGATGAAAATATGTACTTAGATCCAGGTACCCGTACCAAGGTAGAAGAGACCGGCGGAGCAAACTTTATCTTTATTACAAAAGATGGTAAGATGGTCACACCAAAATCTGACAGTATTCTTCCATCCATTACACGTCGTTCACTGATGTACGTGGCAGAGCATTATCTGGGCATGGAAGTGGAACATAGAGAAGTTTACTTTGATGAGGTAAAGGATTTTGCAGAATGTGGTCTTTGCGGTACTGCAGCCGTAATTTCCCCGGTTGGAAAGATCAATGACCATGGAAAAGAAATCTGTTTCCCAAGTGGAATGGATGAGATGGGGCCGGTAATTAAGAAGTTATATGATACACTGACCGGAATTCAGATGGGTCATATTGAAGCACCGGAAGGATGGATTAAAGTCATCTGTAAAAATAAATAATACTTCTTTCTATAAAAGATAGATCAACGTCCGAAAGGAGACTGGTAGACAGCTCCTCTTGGACGTTTTTTCATGTAATAAGAAAGGCTCAAAACTATCCTGTTACATAAAAAGCCTTCCGGGGATGCATACGAATGCGTATGGAAGGTGTCTCGTTTTTTGCCGTGGTTGATGCGGGAGCTTTCTCCCCTGTGTCCCTTTTGTTCAGGGTTTATTAGGCGAAAAATATACAAATGCTTAGTGAAGAATTACCTGTTTTGTGTTATAATATACAAAAATACTCAGCTTTATCATTAGGAGGATTCTTATATGTCAGATACCACATTTATTACGGAATTTGATCAATATTTATTTGGACAGGGAACCCACTATAATCTGTATGACAAGCTTGGTGCACATCCTGCAGAAGTGGACGGAACAAAGGGAATTTATTTTGCGGTATGGGCACCGAACGCTGCGAAAGTCTCTCTTGTCGGTG
>JALFIK010000150.1 GCA_022776205.1 Eubacterium sp. | reverse complement strand
TATGTTTATTTGTTTTATATTTTTTCTCTCTTGTAATGGAAAAACCGGTCTCTTTCACCCAGGAAAAATCGGTGGAAAGATCAGACTCCACAATGATCACCGTATTACTGTCACAGAGAGATGACTGCTCCAGATGGAGAACTGCTTCTTTTTCAAGAAGCTTTCCATAAGGAGGGTCCATAAAAATATAATCAAAGGATTCCTGCTCATCGGAAAGGACGCGCAAGGCACTCATCACATCTGACCCCATCACTCTGGCCTTATCCGAAAGATGGGTGTGGGTAAGATTCTCCCTGATGCAGGAAAGAGCTTTTCGATTCTGTTCCACAAAAACAGCATGCCGGGCTCCCCGGCTTAATGCCTCAATCCCGATACCTCCGCTTCCGCTGAATAAGTCAAGGAAAGTACTTCCTTCGATGTCAAAGGCAAGCATATTGAAAAGAGTTTCCTTGATCCGGTCTGTAGTCGGTCTGGTGCCCATACCTTCTATAGTCTTTAATTTTAGATGGCGGGCCGAACCCGCAATAACTCTCATGATATTCCCTGTCCATCCTTATTTGTATAGTTATATTTATTGTATTATATTTCATATTTTTGTCAAGGCAAACCTTGGAAAAAGAAATTATACAAGTAGTTTTTCCCGTATCTGACGGATTTCTTTTTTTGTGAGACCTGTTGATAACAGATATTTTTTAAAAGAACCATAGACGGACATGATATGATCATAAGCCTGCTCAATCCATTCCGGTCTGGAATATTCCAGTTCCTCAAGGCCATCGTCAAGCCGTATCTCAACATGGTCTTTTAAATAGGTATACGTCACTTCATAATTTGCAATAATGTCTTCTTTCGATACTCCACTGATTCCAAGCAGGAGCATGGCAAGTACTCCTGTTCTGTCTTTTCCTGCCTGGCAGTGAAACAAAATGCATCCATCCTCATGATCGAGAATAAAACGGAAAATATTCAAAATCATTTCTTTATATTCCACAAGCTTTACATAAAATTCTCCCGGGTTAAATCCTTCCTCTTTCACAGCACGCAGATCCAGTATATTTTCTGTAATCAGCGGGCAGTTTATATATGTAACCCGGTCATCTGTTCGAAAAGGATTTGGATAAACCAGTGCTTCCTCCCTGCCCCGCAGGTCAATCATGGCCTTCAGACCATAATCAATCAAAAACTCTTTGTCCTCCTCTGTAATATCCGTAAGATTTTCGCTTCTTAAAAACTGATGATATTTTGTCACAGAGCCGTTTCTGGTGGCATAACCACCCAGTTCTCTTACATTATAGGCTTTTTCTAAGGGCAAACGATTATAATTCAGTTCTGCATTTCTTTTCATTGGTTTTTCCCTTTCATTTTTTATATATCTTTTGCAAAATTTAATTCTTCTTCTAAAGAATACAATGGAATTTTTCTAAAATCATATCCTTCTTTTTTCAGAATATCCACAGCCTCTGATGCCATTTTTAAAATGTCCGCATTGGAATAAATATCTCCCAGAGCAAAATTCATGGTGCCACTTTGTCTGGTGCCAAAAAATTCTCCCGGTCCCCTCATTTTCAGATCTTCATTGGCAATTTCAAACCCATCATTGGAATGTCCGATAATAGAAAGACGCTTCATGGATTCCTCGTTGTCAGTACCGGACAAAAAAATGCAGTAGGACTGATCTTTTCCCCGGCCAACCCGCCCTCTTAACTGATGGAGCTGCGCCAGACCGAAGCGTTCGGCATTTTCAATGAGCATGACTGTGGCATTCGGTACATCGATTCCCACTTCCACAACTGTTGTAGAGACAAGAATCTGGATCTCATTTCGGGAAAAGGATTCCATAATCTCATTTTTTCTGGCAGTATTCATTTTTCCATTTAATACCTCAATCCGAATGGAAGATGGAAATGTCTGGGATAACATACGGGAGTACTCTTTCACATTTTCCAGGTCCAGTTCCTCATTTTCCTCGATCATAGGACAAATCACATAAGCCTGATGTCCGAGGGCGACCTGTTTTCTGATAAAATTCCATGCAGCAGGACGATAAGAGGTACCGACCACACTGTTTTTCACGGGAAGTCTGGCAGCCGGCATCTCATTCATGATACTTACATCCAGATCCCTGTAAAGGATAATCCCCAGTGTTCTTGGAATCGGTGTGGCACTCATGACAAGAACATGGGGATTTCGCCCCTTTCTCATAAAAGCATCTCTTTGCTTTACACCGAAACGATGTTGTTCATCGGTGATAATATAGGCAAGATTTTTGAAAACTACGTTATCTTGGATAATTGCATGTGTTCCAATGAGAATATCAATTTCTCCGGTTTCACATGCCTGCCTGACCATTTTTTTCTCTTTCGCCTTTGTGGATCCGGTCAGCAGGGAAATTCTTATTCCGAAAGGGGAAAGCATCTTGCAAAACGTATCATAATGCTGTCTTGCAAGAACTTCCGTCGGTACCATAAGTGCCGCCTGAAATCCGGCAAGAACAACGGCATACATGGAAATCACCGCAACAATTGTCTTTCCGGATCCCACATCTCCCTGGAGCAGGCGATTCATAGCCATCGTCCCGGAAAAATCATTCCGGATATCCATGAGTGCATTTTTCTGCGCTCCGGTGAGAGGAAAAGGAAGCGCAGATACAAATTTCTCGATTGGGGGACCGAAAGGAATGATATACTCATTTAACGCCTGTTCCTCCCGGTTTTTTACCAATTCAAGGGAACAAAAAAAACGAAAAAATTCATCAAATATTATTCTCTTTTTTGCTTCCATCAGTTTTTCCGGACCAGTGGGAAAATGGATTTCTTTTAGTGCCGTTTCCTCTCCTGCTAAATCGTAGTAGGAAAGAATCTCCTGCGGAAGGTATTCTTCCTCCTGATGAATCCGAAATGCCTCTGTCTGCGCCTTTCGTAGTGTTTTATTTGAAAGGCCGGCAGTAAGAGGATACACGGGCTGAAAAGTTTCCATCTGCGTTTTGTATTTTTCTCTTTTACTAAATTCCGGCTGTTCCATCATCAGACGACCTTCTTTGAACATTGGTGTCCCTGTAAACACCCAGGTTTCTCCCTGATGAAGACTGCTTCTTAAATAGGGCATATTAAACCAGCGGACGAACAATTGTCCACTTTCATCCGCAATCAGACAGGTACATGTTTTTGACTTTCTCCCAGACGTGAGATGAATGGGAGAGGCAATGATAGCCTCCACGGAACATCTCTGCCCGGAGCGGATTTCTGAAATATTTATCGGGTTCGGATAGGTAATATAACATCTTGGATAGTGATGAACCAGCTGTCTGACACTCTTAATATTTAAGCGGTTTAAAAGTTTTTCTGTTTTCTCTCCGATTCCTTTCAGTTCTCTTACCGAAATCTCCATTCCTGCTTTCTCCTTTACATACAAATCGAAATGACAAGGAAAAAGGGGGCTGCCAGTTACAGTCCCCCTTGTTTTTTTAATGTTATTCTACAGAAATCATATAATAATAAATCGGCTGTCCGCCAAAATGAACTTCCACTTCACATTCCGGAAATTTATCTTCAATCTGATCGGAAAGGAGTTGTGCATCTTCCTGTGTCACATCCTGGCCATAATACAAACAGATTAATTCAGAATCCTCGTCGGCCATAGTACCAATCAGATCAATGGTCGTCTTATTGATACTCGTTCCCACGGCAGCAATTCCATTATCATTGATACCCATGATATCCCCATTATGAATCTCCATGCCATCAATCATCGTATCCCGTACCGCATATGTTATCTGACCGGAAGAAATATCCTGATATGATTCTGTCATGTTTTCTGTATTGGATTCCACATCTTCTTCTGCCATATATCCAATCATTGCAGAAATCCCCTGCGGAATCGTTTTTGTAGGAAGCACAATGACATTCTTTCCTTCTGTCAGGTCCCTCGCCTGCTCCGCAGCCAGAATAATATTTTTATTATTCGGAAGTATATAAATGTTCTCTGCATTGACCTTATCAATGGCATTGAGCATATCTTCCGTACTTGGATTCATGGTCTGACCGCCTTCGATCAGGTAATCCACACCGAGACCCCTGAAAATTTCGGAAAGACCGTCTCCGATGGACACAGCAATGAAACCGATTTCCTTTGGAGGCTGTTCCATGGATTGAACTTCTGCTTCCTGATTCTCCTCAAGGGCTTCCTGTTCTCTCTGACGTGCGGCTTCCTTCTCGGCATCTTTGATCAGCTTCTCCTGATGTTCTAGACGCATATTATCAATTT
>JALFIK010000114.1 GCA_022776205.1 Eubacterium sp. | reverse complement strand
AATTTCACTTCCTGTCCGAGAAGTTCTGACATACGCACTGCAACCGGTGCCAGGGATAATTCCGGTTTCGGCTCTCCCTTCGGCTTTCCAAGATGGGAACAGAGAATAACTTTTCCTCCGTCGGCGATTAATTTCTTAATTGTCGGAAGGGAGGCAACAAGACGGTTCTCATCCGTGATTTTTCCATCCTGTAAAGGAACGTTAAAATCACAGCGTACCAGAACTCTTTTGCCTTTTACATTGATATCATCTACAGATTTTTTATTCAGCATCAGTAATCTCCTTTTTAAAACGGTCTCAAAAACAACTATGGGTCCGGCCCATAAGACCGGACCCATGTTTGAGTCTTATATTTTTTAACTTTTTTATTTATCTTATGCTAACTCAGCAAAGTATTTGATCGTACGAACCATCTGGGATGTGTAGCTGTTCTCATTATCATACCATGATACAACCTGTACCTCATATAAGTCATCAGATACTTTGTTAACCATTGTCTGTGTTGCATCGAATAAGGAACCATATCTCATTCCAACGATATCAGAAGAAACGATCTCGTCTTCATTGTATCCGAAAGATTCATTGGATGCTGCTTTCATAGCTGCGTTGATTCCCTCAACCGTCACATCTGTTCCCTTAACAACTGCTGTTAAGATTGTTGTGGATCCTGTAGGGGTTGGTACACGCTGTGCGGAACCGATTAATTTTCCATTTAATTCAGGAATAACAAGACCGATTGCCTTTGCAGCACCTGTGCTGTTCGGAACGATGTTAACTGCTGCTGCACGGGATCTTCTCTTGTCACCTTTTCTCTGAGGTCCGTCAAGAGTCATCTGGTCTCCTGTGTAAGCATGAATTGTACACATAATACCACTCTGGATCGGTGCATATTTATTTAATGCATCAGCCATTGGTGCTAAACAGTTTGTTGTACAGGATGCAGCGGAGATAATAGTATCTTCCGGTTTTAAAATCTCATGGTTAGTATTGTAAACAACTGTCGGCAGATCATTTCCTGCTGGAGCAGAAATAACAACTTTCTTAGCGCCGGCATTAATATGAGCCTGTGCTTTTGCTTTGCTTGTATAGAAACCGGAGCACTCTAATACTACATCAACACCAATTTCTCCCCATGGGCAATCATTTGCATCAGGGAATTTGTAAATCTTAATCTCTTTTCCGTCTACTGTGATGGAATCTTCCCCATAGGAAACGGTATCGCATAATGCGTATCTTCCCTGAGAAGAGTCATATTTTAATAAATGAGCTAACATTTCAGGACTTGTTAAGTCGTTGATAGCAACAACTTCATAACCTTCTGCACCAAACATCTGTCTGAATGCAAGACGACCGATACGACCAAAACCGTTAATTGCAACTTTTACTGCCATAATAATTCCTCCTAAGTTTTAGAAATTCTTATTGTTCTTTTTTCAGAAAAAAAAGCATGATTCTGAAAATACATTTGACTTCCCCTGTCAAATCTTTAACTATTCTACCGAATTATTAACAAGATTTCAAGTAGTATTTTGCATAAAATTAATTATTTTTTTTTACTACTTTTATGCTATTATGATATTGTCGTCATTTTTCTGATAAAATATGCAGTTATTGTGCAGTTTGACATACACTTTTTTACTAAAAGAGTCTGAGAAAGGAGCAATTTATGATTTGTTGTGACACCCATCTTCACTCGGCATTTTCTTCTGATTCGGAAGCCCCGATGGAAGATATGATAAAGGAGGGCATCCGTCTGGGACTAAAGACAATCTGTTTTACGGAGCATTTTGATCCGGACTATCCGGACAATCCGGAAGGACTTGATTTTTTGCCGGATTTTAAAAACTATAAAGAGACTCTGTTTACCCTGAAGGAAAAGTATGCCCCGGAAATTGAAGTTCTTTACGGACTGGAAATTGGTGTACAGCCTCATCTGGGCGGTACACTTTCTGATTTTTACCGGCAATACGGGCAGGATTTTGATTTTATTATTAATTCGTGCCACATTGTAAAGGGAATGGATCCTTATGACGGAGTTTATTTTAATGAAATGACACCCCATGAGGGCATAGAGACTTATTTCGAAACGATCCTGTCAAATCTTAAAGTATTTCCTGATTATCAGGCTGCCGGTCATCTAGATTATGTCTGCCGTTATCTCCCGGAAAATTCCCCTTTGTTTGTTTACGGGGACTTCAGGGAAATTCTTGATGCGATTCTGAATGAAATAATATCCGCAGGCAAGGGGCTTGAAGTAAATACAGCCGGTCTCAAGTACGGCATGGACTGGCCAAACCCACATATCTCCATACTGAAAAGATACCGGGAACTGGGTGGGGAAATCATCACCATCGGAAGCGACGGGCATAAACCAAAACATATGGCCTGGGAATTTCAAAAGCTTCCTGGTATATTAAAAAAAGCCGGTTTTTCCCACTACGCAATCTTTCGTAAGAAAAAACCGGTTTTTTATAAATTATAAAACAATTACAATTTTTTTCTCTTTATAACAATAATGATACCTGCCGCAAGCATGACAAGTGGCACGATGAACACGGTCATAATCAGAGTCATTTTCTGATCAAATGCCGGCACCATGGCATTTTCCGTCTTAAGACTTTTGGCACGAATTGAAATCTTGTTCTCCTGCTTTGTGAGATAATTCACTCCGTTTAAAACGAAATCTGTATTGGCACCGCCCACCGCCTGGTCTATGTCATCAAGAAGCATATTGGTACATCCCGTTACAATCATTCGTCCTTCATTCTCATCGGACACTGCAACAGAAATGTGAAACGGACCATCAATATCCCCTTTTTCTTTTTCGAGAGTGGAGCTTGTCGTATCCACTTTGGAATAGGCATTTTCACTGGTTGAAAGAAGTGGAGATACCGTATAACCGCTCTCCTCATTTCCGCCTTCTTTCAGTCCCTTTGCACTTGGAGCAAGAACATAAATATTGCTGTCATACTGGGCATTGGTCGCTTCTGCACTCTCAATTTCCGGAAGGAGATAGATCGGATACTGGGTGAAATGATCTGAATCCGTTTCCACTACAACACCTTTTTGCACAACCACATTATATTCTTTTAATAAAGCATACAAATTTTTCAGATTTTCCACACTGGCATCCAAAAAAACATACATTTTCCCGCCCTTTTTCATATAGGCATCCATCAGATTTTTTTCATTCTCTGAAATATCTTTCTGGGCACCATTGATAAAAAGAACCGCACAATCTTCAGGGACTTTATTCTGGGTAAGCAGATTCAGGGCCTTCACGGAATAATTGTCGCCTTCAAAACTACTGGTCACTCCGGAAGTGAAGCTTTGTTCTCCATGGCCGCTCAGCGTATAAATGACCGGTGTCTCTTCGGAAGTCACATAATTGATTGCCTCCGTCATAAGACTTTCTAACTGCAGAGAATCCGCCGTATAGGAATAATCACTTCCATAGCTGTAAGATACATAATTTGAGGAAGAGATAAAACGATATTTGTCCCCACATTTTACAACCACACTGTCAGCGGCTGCTTCCTCTCCGTCTGCCACATATTTCTTGGTAAAATTCGGGTAGAGGGAAGGATCCTTATATACAAACTTTACCCTGGAAGATTCTTTCTCATATTCTTTCCACACCTGGGCATAAGAAGAATTCACATCTGATTTTTTATTGATCACATAAACGGTAACATCGTCATCCAGTCCTTTTAAGATACTTTTTGTCTGTTTTGACAGGGAATATATTTTATTAGATGTCACATCCACTGTATAATTTTTATTTGTTACGAAAACATTCACCGCAATCACAGCCACGATTACGAAAACAACGGCAACGGCGGAAAACATTCCCTTTTTTACTTTTCTGTCTTTGAAAAGAACTTTTTTCTTTTCTTTATTTTCATTATTCATCTCATGCCCTCCTAATTCCATCTGCGTTTTTCAATTCCCTGTATGGTAAGGAAAAGAAAAACGGCAATAAACGACAGATAATATACAATAGAAGAAGCATTTAATATGCCGCTGCAAAAATCATTGAAACGGTCCATTACGGAAAACCAGTTTATGATCTTTGCCAGTCCATTGTCAAAAATATCCGGTTTCACTTTGCTAACAATGGCAATCACTGCCACACCGATCACTGCCACGCCTGCTGTAATTTTTACATTTTTCGTCTCATCATAAAAAAACCATGCAAGAAAAATCACCGCAAGAGCGCAGACAACATACGTATATCTTGCCCTTCCCGGCACAACATTTGAAATATTCGGTAAGAGCATACAAAAGAGTACCACGGCAAAGGATAAAGCGGCAGAAATCATCTGGTTATCTGTCAGGGAAGAAACAAACATTCCCGCGGCCATCAGACAGGCTCCCAGAAGAAAATATCCAAGGCATCCTGTAAAAACGGTCTTCCAGTTAACCGTGCCAAATCTGCTTAAAATTCCCGCTTCCACAATACTTACAACCATGGACATGGCCAGGAGAGTCACGGATGCGAGATATTTCCCTGCCACGATCCCGCTCGTCCTGACCGGTGCGGTTAATAGCAGCTGATCTGTTCTCTGTTTTTTTTCTTCTGCAAACAATCGCATTGTAAGAATCGGAACAATAATTATATACAGAATCGTACAGTTTGAAAATACGTACTGTGAATAATCTGTATATCCATAGGACATGCAGATTACAGAAAAATACACGCCGGATGCAGCAATAAACAGAGCAAAATAAAGGTAGGCTGCCAGCGAGTGAAAATAGGATCTCATTTCTTTTAAATAAATGGCTTTCATCTTATTCTTCCTCCCCTTTTTCCTTTTTCTTTTTCCTGAAATGAAAATGTCTCTGCTTCTCGATCTTCTCTGTTGCTTTTTCCGCTTCAGATTCTACAGTCTGTGCATCCTGCCCGGTCAGTTTGAGGAATACATCTTCTAAGGAAAGGTTTTCTCTTTCCATTTTAATAATTGGCAGTTTTTGTTCCGCAAATTCAAAGAAGAGGTCATCTCTCACATCTTTTCCCGATGGAGTCTGTGCCTCCACGTCAACAATTCCCTCTTTTTCACCGGTGATGCGGTATTCCTTTATGTGAGAGGAAGCCCGAAGAACTTCTTCTACTGCCTCTTTCTCCCCTTTCACAGACATGGAAATCCGGTCATTTTTTGAAAAATGCTCCGAAAGGTTTTCCGGAGTGTCTTCCGCCACGAGGGAACCTTTATCGATAATAAGAACATAATCACATACCGCGTTCACCTCAGATAAAATGTGTGAGCTCAAAATAATCGTATGTTTTTTTCCGAGACTTTTTATCAGAGACCGAATCTCAATGATCTGATTCGGGTCAAGTCCGACCGTTGGCTCATCGAGAATAAGAAGCGGAGGATTTCCAATCAGAGCCTGTGCAAGTCCAACTCTCTGTCGGTAGCCCTTGGATAAATTCTTTATCAGTCTCCCTCTTATGTCAGAAATTTTTACCGCTTCCGTCACTTCCTGAATGGAAGAATTTTTTTCTTCTTTTTTGCGGATCCCCTTCAGATCACAGACAAAATTCAGATATTCCTCCACCGTCATATCCTCATAAAGTGGTGGAATTTCCGGCAGATAGCCGATCAATTTTTTTGCCATCAGCGGTTCTTCAAAGATATCATATCCTCCGATCTTCACCTCTCCGGAAGTGGCAGAAATGTATCCGGTGATGATATTCATCGTCGTGGACTTTCCGGCACCATTCGGCCCGAGCAGACCAACAATCTGTCCCTCAGGTACGGAAAAACTAATGTCTTTTACGGCATGGTGTTTTCCATAGTCCTTGACTAAATTTTTCACTTCTATCATAAAAATAGTCCTCCTGTTTCAATGAACTTTTTCCATCATATTCTTAATTTACGATGAATCTGTGAACAGATTAATTATTTCACAATATTTTCACATTTCTATTTATCTCCCCATTCTTAAAAAATGAAATTATTATTTCCTTTTCAATCATTTTATGTCCGTTTTCCCTTAAAATAATAAAGTTAGTGGCCCTGTTATGAAATTTTCTTTTGTAAAATTGTACTTTTGCTTATTGTTTTTATTGAATATGTTTCCAAATTATAGTATAATAATCAACGGCAAAAGGAACCGGAAAGCAATAGAAATTTTTAATTTTCTTCGTCACCGGGATAAAAATTTATGTATGATAATGCATGATCAAGGAGGAAAAGATATGTCTTACGTTGATGACGTACTTGCAAAAGTAATCGCAAAAAACCCAAGTGAACCGGAATTTCATCAGGCTGTTACGGAAGTATTTGATTCCATTCGTCCGCTGATTGAAGCCAATGAAGACTTCTACAGAAAGGAAGCCGTTCTCGAAAGACTTACCGAACCGGAGAGAATGATTAAATTCCGTGTCCCATGGGTTGATGACAAAGGGCAGGTTCAGGTTAACATGGGAATCCGTGTTCAGTTTAACAGCGCAATCGGACCGTATAAGGGAGGATTACGTTTCCATCCGTCTGTAAATCAGGGAATTATCAAGTTTCTTGGTTTTGAGCAGATCTTTAAAAATTCCCTTACCGGTCTTCCGATCGGAGGAGGCAAGGGCGGTTCTGATTTTGATCCAAAGGGAAAATCTGACCGTGAAGTTATGGCATTCTGTCAGAGCTTTATGACAGAACTTTACAAACATATCGGACCGAACTGTGACGTTCCTGCCGGGGACATCGGAGTCGGCGGACGAGAGATCGGTTATATGTTTGGACAGTACAAACGTCTCACAACATCTTATGAAGGCGTTCTCACCGGCAAAGGTCTGACTTACGGCGGTTCATTGGCACGAACAGAAGCAACCGGTTATGGTGTGATCTACATGGCAGAAGAATTACTGAAATCCCACGGGGAAGACATAAAAGGAAAAACCATCTGTGTATCCGGTGCTGGTAATGTTGCAATTTATGCCATTGAAAAAGCACACCAGCTTGGTGCAAAAGTTGTGACATGTTCTGACTCCACCGGATGGGTATATGATCCGGAGGGAATTGATGTTGAAGCATTAAAGGAAATCAAGGAAATAAACCGTGCCCGTCTTACCGAATATAAAAAATACCGTCCGAACAGCGAATATCATGAAGGTCGCGGTGTATGGCAGATTAAATGTGATGTTGCCTGTCCATGTGCTACGCAGAACGAAGTATTTATCGAAGATGCAAAACAGTTAGTCGCAAACGGCTGCCTTGCATTACTTGAAGGTGCCAATATGCCTACCACTCTTGATGCAACGAAATATTTACAGGAAAACGGTGTATGGTTTGTTCCGGGAAAAGCTTCCAATGCCGGCGGTGTTGCTGTTTCCGCTCTGGAAATGTCCCAGAACAGCGAACGCTTAAGCTGGTCTTTTAAAGAAGTTGACAGCAAGCTTCAGGAAATTATGGTTAACATCTTCCACAATATTGACGATGCTGCAAAACGTTACGGAAAAGAAGAAGACTATGTTGCAGGTGCCAATCTGGCAGGTCTTGAAAAAGTATTAGACGCAATGCTTGCACAGGGAGTATGCTAGTTTCGGGAATTTATATTTTATACTTGAAATCATTTTCAGATTAGTATATAATAGTTACGACGCAAAGGAGTGTTCCATTTATGGGATGCTCCTTTTTGTTTTTTCAGACATACTGTTTGAAAAATGGCGGCACGCTCTGTTTTTATACAACAGAACTCTCCCCTGATCATGCATTATCATACATTGCCCTGAATACTTCCTTTTGCCAACCATCGTTATTCAGGGCAGGGGGAGTATTACCATCTGCTTACTTATTTAAACTTGGAGGTAACTATTATGGATAAAATTGACAGAAAAATTCTTTCCCTGCTGCAGGAAAATGCACGGTATCCATTAAAACATCTGGCTCAGAAAGTATTTTTATCCTCCCCGGCTGTCTCTACCCGAATTGAAAGAATGGAGAAGGCTGGTATCATCACAGGCTATCATGCATCTGTGGACCCGGTTGCTCTCGGATATCACATTACAGCTTTTATCAATCTCACTCTGGATCCCAAGCAGAAAGATGAGTTCTATCCATATGTAAAGGAATGCCCAAACGTTTTGGAATGTAACTGTGTGACAGGAGCCTATTCCATTATGCTCAAAGTTGCATTTCCCAGCACGATGGAACTTGACACCTTTATCGGACATCTGCAGAAATTTGGCAATACACAGACTCAGATTGTCTTTTCCACTGCTGTTCCTCCCAGAGGTGTCGGCATTGCCGTGGAGGAAGAGGTGTTTGAAGAAGAGAAATAATCAGACTATATTACTTTATTTATGATAGGGATGATGATGAAGAATCCGGTACCCCCGGTAAATCTGCTCATAAAGAATCATGCCTGTCATGGATGGTGACATTACAAAATCAGAAAGAATCAGAGGCATCAGATCATATCGGTCTCTGATTTTTTTTATTGAAACATCTTCTACTGTCAAATAATCTTCCGGGGTATGCACGCCCGCACAGTTAGAAGATGCCACCGGTGTGCCGGTTTGGCGATTCTGCCCTTCCTGCAGGGCGGGTATAAAAAATAATATCTTTTTCTCCCCGGTTTTCTCCCATTCTCCAATCTGCTCGCTTAATATCTCAGAAGTCATCCGGGCCTCTCCGGGAATCACCAGAAAACTCTGAGTTCCCGTCTGATTATTTAAATACTTCGCCCAGTCTTTCTCCTTTTTTACAATATGGCAGCTGATTTTACAATACCGGCCAAGTCGTTTCTCATACTCGGCAATGGCCTTTTTATAAAATGGCTGCATTTTCTTTGGTTCTTCTATATATATTTCATACTTCATATTACACAATCCTGCCCCTGATCTTCCCGGGGCACTGTCATTCCCATTGCCATCTCCTAATATGTATGTGCATTATAGCATAGCATATCCGGTATGTCCATGGAAATTTTTACATTTTTGGAAAAACAATTGATTTATATTTTTGACTCGCAAAAAATCTCTTGCATTCTAACAAAAAATATAGTATTATAAACGACGGACATTATTTATGGACCAGTAGCTCAGTTGGATAGAGCAACGGTTTCCGGAACCGTGTGTCGGGGGTTCGAGTCCCTTCTGGTTCGGTAAATGTTAAATCCCATCACAGTCCGGGTTGTGCCCGGTAACTGCGATGGGATTTTTATATTTTCAGGGAGCTCTGCAAATATGTAATGTATAATGACCCCGTTCTTTTTATATTTTTATTTTCTCAAGATCATCCGGTACATATAAATTACCGTGAAAATATTTTTTACCTTCCTCTTCATATAGCTTCTTTCTGTTTTTTATATTTTTATCCTCTGTATGATAAAGAAGCAGATTTTTTACATTCAGCTTTTCCGCCAGCTCGCAGGCATCTTTCACAGTGGAATGATGCTTTTCGTAAGGATGAAAGATATCCGCTTCCGATTCAAGGCAGAACGCCTCATGCAAAAGCCAGGTACTGTCTTTCGCATACTTTTCTTCTAAATTTCTGTAAGGTTCGTCCCCACAGCAGGTCAGTTTTTTCCCCTCGCCAAGATCCATGGAAAAACCGAACTGTTTTGCCTTTGTGGAGCCGATATCGAAAAATGTCACCTTCCTGCCGAGAATCTCTTTCTCGTCTCCGTCTCCCACTGTCAAAATATGAAGTCTCTTTCCGATAAATTTTGTTTCTTTTTCCACATAAAGTTTTTCTGCCATATCCTTGAGAAGATCTGCCACTTCTTCATGGGCATAAATCGTGGCATCCCCTTCGTACTCTCCCCTGTTCATTTTCTGACAAATCATGCGGATCATCCAGAGGATTCCCAGGAGATGATCCACATGTTTATGGGTTACAAAAATCGTACGAATCTCCTTCCAGTTGATATCGGCTATCTTCAGACGGTGCAGAATCTCATTTCCTCCGCCTCCGTCAACCAAAAAATATTGCTTTTCTTCCTGTAAAACAAAACAGGTATTATAGCATTCTGTTACCAGTGCATTGCCTGTTCCAAGCATTGTAAGTTCCATGATATCCTGCCTCCTTCGTAAATTTTCTTCTTCTCCCATTATTATACTTTTTCCTTCTCAGGAATCAACCATTTTTCAGGAAAGATTTTTTCCCCGAGATTTTTTCCCCGGAACTCATGGTATTGTCCGGATTTTCCTCGTAACGTTTCCACCATTTCTTTTATCTGATCTGCCACCTGATCCATTTCTTCCATCGTATTCTGATATCCGAGCGTCAGCCGCAGTGTCCCGTTGGCCAGTTCCCTCGGAAGCCCCATGGCAGTAAGCACATGGGAAGGCTCTGCCGATCCTGTACTGCAGGCAGATGCGGCGGAAGCACAAATTCCCTTTTTCCCCAGTTGGCAAAGCAGACAGGAGGCACGGAGAAACTGAAAACTTACATTACAGTTTCCGGGCAGCCGGTTCTTTCTGCTCCCATTTACGCGACAGTAGGGTATCTCTGATAAAAGACGGGTAATGAGATGTTCTCTCAGTTCCCATATTCGTTTTTCTTCTTCTTTCTGCATGGCACAGGAAATCTCCGCCGCCTTTCCCAGGCCAATAATCCCGGGAACATTCTCCGTTCCGGCCCGTTTCCCCTTCTCCTGTCCTCCACCGTAAATCAGAGAGGACAAAGGGATCTCTTTTCTTACATATAGAAATCCGATTCCTTTGGGTCCGTTTAGCTTATGGCCACTGGCACTAAACATGGAAATATGGCTCTTTCTTACATCAACAGGAAGATGACCATATACCTGAACGCCGTCTGTATGAAAAAGAATCCCATACTTTTGTGCAATTTCCCCAATTCGGTTTACCGGCTGAATCGTTCCAACTTCATTATTTGCATACATAATGGAAATCAGGATCGTTTCCGGACGGATTGCTCTCTCGAGCTCAGACAATCTGATTTTCCCCTCTTCATCCACCCCCAGATAAGTGATGGAAAAGCCCTCCTTCTCCAGTGCTCTGCACGTGTTTAAAACAGCATGATGCTCAATTGCGGAAGTAATGATATGATTTCCCTTCTTTTTTAATAACCGGGCCGTTTCCCGGATTGCCCAGTTATCCGACTCCGTTCCTCCTGAGGTAAAATAAATTTCTTCCGGCCTTGCATGTATGGTTCCTGCAATCACGGCACGGACCTTTTCTATTTCCTCCCTGCACCGGATGGCAGACGGATATGCCCCTGACGGGTTTTCATACATTTCATTGAAATACGGTTCCATCGCCTCTTTTACTTCCGGACGGATTGGCGTGGTTGCCGCATTATCCAGATAAATGACTTCCATTTTTCTTCTCCTTTTTCCTGCTCCTGATACATTTATTTTTTTTACCCGCATACAATCAAATGACCCTTTGTGCACGGTGTTTCTATGTCATACAAAAAAACAATTTTAACCGGAACGCTGATTCTGACTCTTTCCGGTTTTCTTTCCCGAATTCTTGGGTTCTATAACAGAATATTCCTTTCCGGCCTGATTGGTGCCAAAGAACTTGGTATCTATCAGCTGATTTTTCCGGTCTACATGCTCTGTTTTTCTCTGTGCTGCCACGGTTTCGAGACAGGAACGGCAAATCTTATTTCCCGTTTTTCTTCCCACGGCCCAAACAGTAATACGAAAAAGTTTATTCGGTGTATTTGTCTGATTTCCTTCTCCCTGTCTGTCATTCTTGCGGGGATTCTGTTTAGCTGTGCCGATTTTTTCAGCATTCATCTTCTGAAAGAAGCTTCCGCTGCCCCGGCATTAAAAATTTCCGCCCTGTCCCTGCCCTTTGTTTCCGTAAAATCCTGTATTCATGGATATTATATCGGCAAAAACCGCTCCGGTGTTCCTGCCATCAGCCAGATTGTGGAACAGTTTAGCCGGGTGGGGAGTATTTATCTGCTGTCTGTCACTCTCTTTGCTCTGTCTGCAGATGCACGGATCGCCGCCTGGGGCATGGTTCTCGGGGAAATTCTTTCCACGCTCTACACCATTGCTGCCTATTTTTTTCACGAGTTTTTTTCGGGCAAAAAAAAGAGAGCAGTCCTTTGCTCTCCTGTTTCTTTAAATAAAATGCTCCGGGAATTTTTCGACTTCAGTCTTCCGGTCGCCTTCAATCATTTTTGTCTCACCATAGTAAGCAGTGTGGAAACCATTCTCATTCCCTTTATGTTAAAAATATTCTGCGGGGATCACACACGGGCACTGGAAATGTACGGCACCCTTACAGGAATGGCGCTTCCGTTCCTCTTCTTTCCCGCAGCTGTCACAAATTCTCTTTCCGTAATGCTTATGCCCGCTGTTTCCTCTTCTCATAAAGAAAAGAAAATCCATCAGCTTAGGGAAACCATTGAACAAAGCCTTCATTATTGTCTGCTCATCGGTATTTTTTCTGCTTTTGCCTTTCTGATTTACGGGCACTCCCTGGGAGAAACGATCTTTCACAGCAGGGAAGCAGGAGAATATGTGTATTCCTTCGCTCTTTTGTGTCCTTTTATGTATGTCACCCAGGCCTCTTCAAGCATCTTAAATGGTTTTGGCAAAACAAAACAGACTTTGTATCATAATTTATTAGGCATCGCCGTACGAATTTTTTTCATACTCACCGCCATTCCGGTTTACGGCATCCGGGGATATTTTTACGGTCTTCTTGCCGGATACTGTCTCCAGATGTGCCTCAATCTGATCAAAATATATCGTCTGGTACCTTTTTCCTTCTATCCGGAAAACTCGTTTCTCTTTCCGGTATGCACCGCTGTCTGTGGAGGAATTTTATCAAAAAAATTATTTGAGGTACTCTCTCTTCATTTTTCCCTGCCTTCCTTTTATTTTCTGGCCGTGGGCGGTCTGACATATTTTTGTTTCTTTTTTGCCATACAATTTTTCCGGGAACATATTAAAAAAGAAAAAAAAGCCTGTTCCAGACAGAACAGGCATTTATAAATCATTTAAATTATGCGGGCTATCTGCTCACAGAGGATAAGCCTCATCATCTGATGTGGAAATGTCAGGGCAGAAAAGCTTAATTTTTCATCTGCCCGCGAAATCACTTCATCCGAGAGTCCCAGAGAACCGCCGATTACAAAAGTGACATTCCCCTCTGTCCCGGAAAGAATCCTGCCCATCCTCTTTTTCCACAAATCCGTACGGTAATGCTTTCCGTCAATACACAGGGCAATTACATAGTCATCTTCCTTAATTTTTTCAAGAATCCGCTTTCCTTCTGTCCGGCGGATTCTGTCATTTAAGGATTGGGGACAGGCATCCGGTGTGGGTTCATCCTGGCATTCCACAATCTCCATCGGATATTTTTTCCGGATTTCCCGGGTAAAATATCCAATTCCTTCCCGGAAAAAATCCTCTTTTATCCTGCCCACACAGATTATCTTCATTCCTTTCATCTTCCCTTACTTTTAGTCATCCCTGTTGCCGAATAACAGGAAAAGACGAAGAAGCTGTAAAATGGAAGAAGCCGCACCGGCCACATAAGTAAGAGCCGCTGCAGAAAGTACTTTCCTTGCACCCTTTAATTCGTCATCATACAACATCCCGCTGTTTCTAAGGATTCCCAGGGCACGGGACGAAGCATTGAATTCCACCGGCAAGGTCACAAGCTGGAACACAACCGTAAAGGAAAATAATAAGATTCCAAGCATAATAAGGGTATGGCTTCCCCCGAGTAAAATTCCGATAAGGATAAGTGGCCAGGAAATGGTCGCTCCAAAATTTACTACGGGAACAATAGCGCCGCGGATTCGAAGAGGCACGTAGCTTTGTGCATCCTGAATCGCATGACCGCACTCATGGGCAGCCACTCCAATGGCAGCCACAGAGGTAGACTGATAAGTGGAAGCAGACAGGTGAAGTACCCGGTCTCTCGGATCATAGTTATCCGTCAGATCTCCCGCAATGGGAGCAATCTGCACATCATAGATTCCTGCTCCGTGAAGGATCATCTCCGCTGCCTGGGCTGCAGTAATGCCGGAATGGCTCCTCACCCTGTTAAATTTTGCATAAGTTGTTTTGACCTTTGCTGATGCGGCAAGACAGATCAGCATTCCGATAATCACAAGAAAATAAGTCGGATCCCAGAACATTCCATAATATCCGTACATAAAAACACCTCCTGATACTATTACGATTTATGCCTCCATACGATATGCTGCAACAATCTGCGCCGTATAGATCTGATGATAATCCTTATCCGGATACCATTTTTCATCAATCCAGTCTTCTTTAAAGTCTTTCGGGTCAAGAGGTACTTCCATGAGTTTCTTACACACAAGTACCATGGTTCCTTCCTCAAAGGTCGGTTCTCCCTCCTCAGTGAACGTCACATGAAGACCGGATTTCTTTATTTTATCCTCATCTCTTCCGGATACACTTCCAAGATATCCCATTTCTTTTTTTCTCTCTCCGTCAAAAAAAGTCAGGGTAAACATCTCTCCTGCGTCCACGAACTCTTTCGTATAGCGCTGTGGGCGAATCCCCACCGTCACAATGTTCTTTCCCCAGAAAACGCCCATCGTCCCCCAGGATGCCGTCATTGTGTTTACTTTATCTCCTTTCTTTGCAGACAGGAGCATCCACTCCTGCCCAATCTGTCTGAAAGGATTGATTACTTCCTTTGTTACATCAATTTCTCTGAAATTCATTCTCTCCACCTCCGGTTTTATTTCTCCAGTTTTTTTGCCGCCGTGATAATCATCTCCCGGGTCACTTCATACGGATAATGCTCGAGATCCTCATCTTTTACCATAAATGATGCACAGCGGGCAACTTCTTCTACACTGACTCCCACCTCGGAAAGGGTAACAGGAATCCCGACTGTCTGATAAAAAGAAATCAGCTTTTTGCATTCTTCTTCTCTTCCGTCAATCAAAAGGAGCAAAAGGACACCAAAACCGACTACCACGCCGTGAAGATGGTTCTCATCGAAGCCGGGCAGATTACAAAGCCCGTAGAAAAAGGCATGCGCCACACCGCCGTTATAATCCATCGTATGCTCCCTTGCCACAAGAAGGGAAACCCAGCCGGCCGTTATAATAATGGCGAGGGCAACCTGTTCAAGGGCAAAAGATGCCCGTCCTTTCTTATTATCCTCCATCGCCAGTTTTCCGTGTTCGAGAACTGCCTCCATGCACATCCGGCTCAGCTCCACACCCATGGCCTTATAATGTTCCAGTTTCTCCCCGCGGGCGGAAATACTTACTTCATAATACTTTGCAATCGTATCGCCCATTCCTGCCCACAGGTACTCTCCCGGTGCCCGGGCAATGATGTCTGTATCAATAAAAATATGTTTTGCCGGATCATCAAAATGAACAAATTCACAAAATGTTCCGTCTTCATGATACACGATTGATACGGCAGATGCCGCTGCACAGTTCGAAGCGATCGTCGGAAAAGTGAAATAAGGCTTCTTTAGATCAATACTGACAAGTTTACAGGTATCGACCGCCTTTCCTCCGCCCACGGCAAAGATCATGTCCGCCTCTTTTACCGCTTCTTCTTCTTCCAGACGTTTCGCCCCTTCAAAGGTGGCATCTTTCCCGAACCAGACAAAATCTATGATCTCAAGCTCCGTTCCGGCCACTGCCGAAAGAAGCTTGTCTTTTGCTGCCGCCATTGCTTTTTTCCCGCCGATTACGACAGCTTTTTTTCCGTAAATACGACATTTATCCTCAATCTGACTGTATGCATCCGGCCCGACCGTATAGGAAGGGACCCGAACCGAATAATTCTCCATAACAATCTCCTTTCTGTCCGTTTTATTATAATTGGCAAACTCTGTTTCGTCAATAACCGCCCTATGGAGATTTTGTGAACTCTGTCCGTGTCTCTTCCTGCAATTTTCATTGTTCTTTTTCCTTCCCTGTGATACACTCAAGTAAGATTTTAAAAAGGAGGAGCAATCCATGTTAAATAGACAGTATACTGGTATGCTGCAGGAAAAGGACATTATTTTCGAAATCTTTCAGTATGCCACAAAACGAGCAGAGGAAATCGGAGAGGAAAATGTTTTCGATTTTAGTCTTGGGAACCCTTCCGTACCTGCGCCGGATCTTGTGAATCGTACCATAATTGAAAAAGTGAAAAATACAGACGCCCTCTCTCTCCACGGCTATAGTCCAAGTTTTGGCATTATGGAAGCCAGGGAGAAAATTGCCGCATCCTTAAACAGACGGTTTCACACCAATTACCGGGCATCAAATATTTTTATGACAATGGGCGCTGCCGGTGCCCTTGCCCACGCTCTGCGCGCCGTCACTAATCCCGGAGATGAAATCATCACTTTTGCTCCCTGTTTTTCTGAATATAAGCCTTACACCGCCGGTGCCGGACTTCACCTCACCATCATCCCGGCAGACACGGATACGTTCCAGATTAATTTTAATGCCTTTATAAAACGGTTGAATCCGAAAGTAAGCGCCATCCTCATTAATTCTCCGAATAATCCGTCCGGTATCGTCTATTCCACGGAAACGATTCTCAGGCTGACCCGCATTTTACAGAAGAAATCCGAAGAATTCGGTCATCCCATATACCTGATCTCCGATGAACCTTACCGGGATATTATTTTTGAAGGGGTAGATTCTCCTTATATTGCCGGCTACTACCCGGATACACTTACCTGCTATTCTTTTAGCAAATCCCTGTCCCTTCCGGGCGAGAGAATCGGATACCTTGCTGTAAACCCGGATTGTAACCAGGCAGATCAAATCATTGAAATCTGTCCACAGATTTCCCGCACCATCGGGCAAAACGGAGCAGCTTCCCTGATGCAGCGAGTCATTGCGGACACCTGTGATGATACCTCTGATCTTCGCGTATATGAAACGAATAAAAAAATTCTCTATGATGCGCTCATTTCCTTCGGATATGAATGTGTGGAACCGGGTGGGACTTTTTATATGTTCCCACGTTCTCCGGAACCGGATTCCTACGCATTTTGTGAAAAAGCAAGAAAAAAAGATCTTATGCTTGTTCCGGGAGACATCTTCGGCTGCCCGGGCCACTTCCGCATCGCCTACTGCGTGCCGACAGTACGGGTAAAAAAGGCTCTTCCGATTTTTAAAGAGCTCATTGAGGAACGATAATAACAACGTACATAAACTTTTTCCATTAGCGACGTGCGCTGCCAGGCGCACGAAAAAGAACCGGACTCCTCCTTTCATGGATAATCCGGTTCTCTCATTAATTTTCAAAATAACGTTCCAGAAACTGTTTTGTCCTTTCCTCCTTCGGATGTTCAAATACCTGTTCCGGTGTTCCGTATTCCGCGATGTTTCCCTTATCAAGAAAGAGTACCTGATCAGAAACATCCCTTGCAAACTGCATCTCATGGGTAACGATGACCATGGTGGTATGTTTGTCTGCAAGACTGCGGATTACCTTCAGTACCTCACCGGTCAGTTCCGGATCAAGAGCGGAAGTAGGCTCGTCAAAGCATAAAATATCCGGCTGAAGCATTAATGCTCTTGCGATGGCCACACGCTGCTGCTGGCCTCCCGACAACTGATGAGGATAATAATCTATCTTTTCCCGCAGGCCCACACTGTCAAGAATCGCCGCACCTTCCTCCTGGATCTGATTTAAAATTTTCTTTTTATTTGCCTTAAATTCCGGGTCATTTTTCGCCATCAGCTCTCTTGCCAGTGTACAGTTCTTAAGAGCCGTATACTGGGGAAACAGATTAAATGACTGAAAAACCATACCGAAATGCAGACGGTTTTTCCGAATTTGGGACTCACTCAGGGTCTTCTCATCCTGCGCATCGAAAATCACTTCGTCATTGACCAGAATTTTCCCCTCTGTTGGCTCCTCCAGGAAATTAAGGCACCGGAGGAGTGTCGTCTTTCCACTTCCGGAAGCCCCGATCATGGCAAGTACCTCTCCCTTTTCCAGGGAAAAATCAATTCCTTTCAGGACTTCAAGATTTCCAAAATTTTTCTTTAACCCTTTTACTTCTAAAATAGACATTCTAAACCTCCTCAGACTCTGAAATAGTCCATCTTCTTCTCAACCCATCCTAAGAGAACCGTAAGGATTCCGTTGAAGACAAGGAAGAATAAACCGGTGGAAAACAGAGGCCAGATCAGACCCTGTTTTGTAAAACGCTCTGCACACATAATAATTTCCGCCAGACCGATGATACGGGCAAGAGAAGTATCCTTGGCAAGGGTAATCACCTCATTACTCATCGGAGGAATGATTCGTTTTATTACCTGAAGGAGAATAACCTTAAAGAAAATCTGCGATTTTGTCATGCCGAGAACCTGTCCGGCCTCATACTGTCCCACGGACACACTCTCGATCCCGCCACGGTAAATTTCAGAAAAATATGCCGCGTAATTTATGACAAACGCAATGACTGCCGCTGTAAAACGGGAAGTCATCGGAATTTCAAAAAGAAGTCCCGGTGCATATAAAACAACGAAAAGCTGGAGCATCAGCGGAGTACCACGGATAATCCAGACAAAAGTTCTGCTCAGCCATTTTACCGGCCGGAATTTTGACATGGAACAAAAAGTAATCACCAGGCCAAGGGGCAAAGCCAGAAGCAGGGTGATGAAAAACAGCTTCACGTTAAAAATAAATCCTGTACTTAAGGATTCCCAAGGGCTTGCTGCCATCATAATTTTTTCCTTCTTTCTGTTAAATTTTACTGACACCAATGAGATCATGTCATATCGTGCAAGAATCCGGTCTTCCATTTTCCCTTCTTTGACAAAGAGGAAAACCGGAATACCGGATTCTCCATTTATTTCTTCACTTTCGAAATATTTTAACGATCTTATTTCTTAATCAGCATATCCTGAAGTTCATATTTCTGTGCAATCTTATCAACGGTACCATCATCATAGAGTTCTTTGATTGCTGCATTAACCTTCTCCGTGATATCGCTGCCTTTTCGGAATGCAATACCGTATTCCTGCTGTCCAAAGTTGTTGTCAAGGTTAATCGTAAGGTCTTCATAATCCGTTCCCTCACCAACCATACCAAGGGCACATACACTGTCGACTACTGCGATATCGGCCGTACCGGATTTCACTTCCATAAGAGCCTTCGCCATGGAATCAGATGCAACATAATTGCAGTCTTTAAAATAATCCTGGGCAGACACTTTCACTGTCTCATCATCCGGGATCGTTCCCTGGATCTTGCCTTCACCCGTGGAACCTGTCTCCGCAGTCACTGTAAGACCGGATACATCCTTCATGATCTCTGCTTCTCTGTCTTTCTTCATAACCATAGCCTGCGTATTATAAAGATATGGATCAGAAATGCTCATGTTCTCTTTTCTCTCCGGAGTGATGCACATTCCGTTCCAGATACAGTCAATGTTCTTGGAATTAAGCTCTGTTTCCTTGGCATCCCAGTTGATCTCCTCAAAGTTGATCTTTAATCCGAGTTTCTCTCCTACTGCATTTGCCAGTTCGGTATCAAATCCGACAAATTCGTTCTTGTCATCATAATAGTTCATTGGTGCAAATAATGTCATACCGATTGTAAGCTCTCCCTTACCGCTGACATAAGCCCAGTCGGAATCTTTCGTTGCTTCGCTTGTGGAGCCGGCTTCACTACCCTCTTTCTTAGAGGAACCGCAGCCTGCCAGACACGAAACGCACATCACAAGTGCAAGAAGCATGGCAGTTAATCTTTTCATAGTATTCTCTCCTTTTCTTTCTCTTTGTAATTCTATGCAGTTTTACCGATGTACTACACTAAAGTATTATAGCTGATACCCCGGTAAAATGCAAGTAAAATATGACAGGAAATGAAACTGTCACCAAAAAAAGAGTGCCAGAACCTGTCCTTCCAGGCCAGACACTCTTCTTTTTTAATATACACCCGGATTACTCTTCATCCCAGTTGTGATAAACCGCCTGCACATCATCATCTTCATCGAGCAGATCAAGAGTGCGGTTTAAATTCTTAATATCTTCCGGATCGGTAAGTGTTACATATGTATCCGGAATCATGGTCACCTCGGCGGAAGCCATCGGCACTCCTTCTTTCTCAAGAGCCTCTCTCACTTCACCGAAAGAGTCCGGATCTGTGGTAATCTCGTAACTGTCATCTTCCTCCACAAAATCTTCGGCACCTGCATCTAAAGCAAGCATCATGAACTCATCCGGATCCGTCTCATATTCTTCCTTGGATACAATAATCTGTCCCTTCTTCTGGAACATGAATGATACACAGCCGGTCGTTCCGATATTTCCTCTTCCCTTTGAGAAAGCAGAACGCACATTGGCTGCCGTACGGTTCTTATTGTCCGTCAATGTCTCTACAATGATTGCAATCCCGTTCGGACCGTATCCTTCGTAAGTGTTTTGTACATAATCAACGGAGTTGGCATCTCCCGCTGCCTTCTTGATTCCCCTGTCGATGGTATCATTCGGCATATTGTTCGCCTTTGCCTTTGCAATCACATCACGAAGCTTGCTGTTATTCGCAGGATCCGGACCGCCTTCTTTTACGGCAACCGCAATCTCACGACCGATGACAGTGAAAATCTTACCTTTCGCCGCATCATTCTTCTCTTTCTTATGTTTGATATTCGCAAATTTGGAATGTCCTGACATATTCTATTCTCCTCACTTTTCTTTTAGTTTCGTACGCATAACTTTAAATAGTTTAGCACCGTTTCATTTTTGCGTCAAGTGCCCAAATCCACAGTCTGATCCTATGTAATCAGTTCCAGACTGATTTTTAACGCATGATTTACCCTTTTTAATGTTCTTTCATCCAGATGACAGACCCTCTCCTTAAGGCGCTGCTTATCAATCGTCCGGATCTGCTCGAGCAGGATTACGGAATCTTTTGTGATGTCACATTCCCTGGTTGAAAGTTCCACATGGGTTGGCAGTTTTGCTTTGTTCATCCGGCTCGTGATTGCCGCACAGATCACCGTCGGGCTGTGCCGGTTTCCCGCATCATTCTGAATGATCAGGACCGGACGAACCCCTCCTTGTTCCGAACCGACAACCGGCCGTAAATCTGCATAATAAATATCGCCTCTTTTTATCATCAATTTTGCTCACTCCATTTTTCTTCTTCGTTATAAATGAAGTATTTCCACAAAACCCCGCGAGTATTCTACAATGTGGCTTTCCGCAGTACTTTATCAAGATACTCCGGAAGATCTCCCGCAAGAAGACCATATTCTCCTTTCTCTTTTACGGCTTCATCCCCGGCAAGTCCGTGGCAGTACACACCGAGCCTTGCCGCCTCTAAATGGGAAAGCCCTCCTGCAAGAAAGCCACAGATTATGCCTGTAAGGACATCTCCCGTTCCGCCGACAGCCATACCGTTATTTCCACTTAAATTAATATATGCAGGGATACTTGCGTCTGTCACGATCGTACGCACATCTTTTAACACGACCACATGACCTTTATCTGCCATTTTTCCTGCCGCCTCCGGAAGATTTTTCCGGATCTCATCCACCGGCATGGAAAGAAGGCGGGACATTTCTTTAAGATGAGGTGTCAGAATCATTCCGCCCTCATACTCCTTAAATAAAATCTGCATCTCTTCCTCTTTGAGAAGTTCAGAAAGACAGTTGAGTCCGTCCGCATCAATGACCAGGGGAGCCTTTGCTGTTTTTAATACTGTTCTTACCAGTTTTTTTGCAAAAACGCTCCGCCCGATTCCCGGTCCGATTCCGATTACGGAAGCCCAGGAGAGACATTCGGGAAGGAGCTCCATGGCCGTTTCTTCGGAATCATACGTTGTGAGAATTGCCTCCGGAATCTGATTTTGCAAAATCACCCTGTTTTCTTCACAGGAAAACAGACGCACCAGACCGCTTCCGCTTTTATAGGCTGCCTTTGCACTAAAAATTGCCGCTCCGGCCATATCCTTTTCCCCGGCAATGAGCAGCACTTTTCCATAAGTTCCCTTGTGGGACCATGCCTTTCTTTCCGGCAGCCGGGACAAATCCTCCTTCGTGTAGGAAATCATCTTCGGTGCGATTTCCTCCACCGCTTTTCCGGGAAATCCAATCTCTTTTACGATAACTTCTCCACTGTAGTCTGCACCCGGATAAAGCAAAAGCCCGATTTTGGAAAGACCGAATGTGATGGTAATATCTGCCCTAAATCCGATTCCAAGAATCTGGCCCGTTGAAGCATCCACACCGGAAGGAACATCCACCGCCACTTTAAGCCCGGGCATCTGGTTTAATCGTTCAATCACGTCTTTATGCCGCCCGGCCACATCACGCTTAAGTCCCACACCAAAAATGGCATCCACGATGACATCGTAGTCATTTTCGGGAAATTTCATCAAAAATTCCACATCCATCTGGGATAAAATATTTTTCTGAATCTGATGAGACTCCGAATCATGGGGGATCACGCCAACTTCATAAAAATCCACCTGATATCCTTCTTCTAGTAAGAGTCTTCCCAGGGCAAGTCCGTCTCCTCCATTATTTCCCTTCTCTGTCACAATAAGAATCCGGCTGTCTGTCGGCACACGATCAAGAAAAATCTCTTCCATGGCAAGGGCTGCCTTTTCCATGAGAACAATCCCGGGAATCCCGATTTTTTCAATACTGAAACAATCAATATTCTGCATCTCTTCCCTTGAAGCAATATAGTTCATTTTCTCTTCCTCCATCCATAAAAGTGCATTCATCCACTGCAGCTGTCCATAACAGAAAAGGACGAAAATCTTCCTACGGCTTTTTCATGCCGGAAAGATCTTTCATCCTCTCACCCTGTTATGCCAAATATTTAATTTCCCATTCTATATATTCTGACTGTGGATCCGGTAGGATAAAGTCATGATACTCTCCGAAAGATGCACACTCTCCACGAGAACATCCTCCGAAAAATGCAAATCCACCGGTGCAAAGTTCCACAAAGCCTTAATCCCGAGGCTGACAAGTTTCTCCGCAACCTTCGGTGCCTTCGACTTCGGCAGGGTCAAAGCGGCAATCATCACCTCATGCTCCTTAATAAATGTCTCCAGCATGTCAATATCATATACTTCCACACCCCGCACTGTCATACCTATCAATTTCGGATTCACATCGAACAATCCGATGATCTTAAATCCATTACTATCGAAATCCTGGTTATTGGCAAGTGCCTGTCCAAGATTTCCGGCTCCAATGATAATAATATTGTTCGTGCGGTCCAGTCCTAAGATCTTCCCCATCTCGTTATAAAGGAACTCCACATTATAACCGTATCCCTGCTGGCCAAAACCGCCAAAATTATTAAGATCCTGACGAATCTGAGAGGCTGTGACATTCATTCTCTCACTCAGTTCCTTTGAAGAGATCCGAACAACATTATTTTTTAATAAGTCTCCAAGATATCTGTAATAACGGGGCAATCTTTTTATCACTGCCGGAGAAATAGATTTTTCACTTCCTGATTTCACAATTGATTTATTGCTGTTGGCTGGCATAAAATCCTCCCTTTGATAAAAAATTCCCATTTTTAATGCACTCGTGTCTCAATTATATCGAAAAACCCTTTTATTGTCAAATAAGATTGTCACAAAATCTAACTGATATTTACTTCTCTTTTTTTTCGTGATAAAATACTTCAGAAATCGTCAACAGTTCTTACTATATATATATACTTTGGAGGTTATCATGATTTTAGCCTGTCAGAAAATCACAAAGGCATTTGGCGGGAAATCCGTATTAAATAATGTTAATTTTATAATTAACGAAGGGGAGAAGGCTGCGGTCATCGGAATCAACGGTGCCGGAAAAACAACCCTTTTTAAAATCATTACCGGAGAGTATGAAGCCGATGAAGGAGAGGTTTTTTTCCAGAAAGGGGCCTCCTGGGGGTATCTTTCCCAGGTCATCGATGTAAGCTCCCACCGCACGATTTATGAAGAGATGCTCGACGCAAAAAAAGAGATCATTGAAACGGAAAAAAAGATTCGTGCCCTTGAAAAAGAAATCAGTCAACTGTCCGGTGAACAGCTAGAACAGGCAATGGAATCCTATGCCCGTCTTACCGACTGGTTTGAAAAGGCGAACGGATATGCCTGGAGAAGTGAGATTACCGGTGTTTTAAAGGGACTTGGATTTTCTCCGGAGGAATTCGACACGCCAATCCACACTCTTTCCGGCGGACAAAAGACCCGGGTTGCCTTAAGCCGGATTCTCCTTATGCATCCGGATCTCATCCTTCTTGATGAGCCAACGAACCACCTGGACATGGAATCCATCCGCTGGCTCGAAACCTTTCTTTCCAACTACCGGGGTGCGGTTCTGATTGTCTCCCATGACCGGTATTTTCTTGATAAAGTCGTGAGCAAGGTCATTGAAATTGAGAATGGACAAGGGCAGGTTTTCCAGGGAAATTACAGTGCCTATGCCGAAAAAAAGAAAAAACAGCGGGATGCCCAGATGAAACTTTATATGAACCAGCAGGCAGAAATCCATCACCAGGAGGAAGTGATCACGAAACTGCGCTCTTTTAACCGGGAGAAATCCATTAAGCGGGCGGAGAGCCGGGAAAAAGTGCTCAGTAAGATAGAACGGGTGGAAAAACCTGTCGTACTTAATTCAAAAATGCGTATCACCCTGGAACCGGAAGTGATCAGCGGAAATGATGTACTTTCCATTGAGGGGCTCTCCAAATCTTTTGGAGAAAAGACATTATTCCGAAATTTAAATCTTGACATCCGGAGGGGAGAAGTTGTCGCTCTTTTAGGGGCAAACGGTACGGGAAAGACTACTCTTCTTAAGATCATCAACCGTCAGCTTCGCGCTGATTCCGGAAAAATCCGTTACGGTTCCAAGGTTTCCATCGGATATTATGATCAGGAACAGCATGTGCTTGATGATTCCAAGACAATCTTTGATGAAATTTCCGATGCCTACCCAAAGCTTACGAACACCCGCATTCGGAATGTCCTTGCCGCCTTCCTTTTTACCGGAGAGGACGTCTTTCAGGTGATCGGAACTTTAAGTGGCGGAGAAAAGGGCAGGGTTTCCCTTGCAAAACTCATGCTTTCCAATGCAAACTTTATCATCCTTGATGAGCCGACAAACCATCTGGATATTCAGTCCCGGGAAATTCTTGAAGAAGCGATCAACAATTATGAGGGAACGGTTTTCTATGTATCCCATGACCGTTATTTTATCAATCAGACCGCCACGAGAATTCTTGACCTGTCTTCGGAAGGAATCGTAAATTACAAAGGAAATTATAATTATTATCTGGCACAAAAAGAAGCCGGAAATATTTCTGCCGACAGTGATAATGTCACTGCCCCGGAGAAAGATGAAAAAAGAACATCCCCGGAAAATGCCAGGGAAGACTGGAAGCGTTCCCGGGAGGAAGCTGCCAGACAGCGCAAGCGTGCCAACGATCTTAAAAAATGTGAAAATGAGATCAGTCGTCTTGAAGAGGAAAATGAACAACTAAAGGAAGAGATGGCACTTCCGGAAAATGCCACAAACGTCTCAAAGCTTATGGAACTCAACGAGACCCTGGAAAAAAATGAGGAAAAATTAGAAGAACTTTATGAACAGTGGGAACTGTTATCTGAATAAAAAAGTCTTCCGGATGGCGGAACACATGATTGTATACCGTCTCCGGAAGACTATTTACTGCTCAGCCGGCAGTTTTTATAGCCCTTTTTTCACATAATGTGCAAGTCCGAGCTTATCACAATTTTCATTAATGACTTTCACAAGCTCATCATCGGTAATCGCCGTCACCCTGCCTGTCTCGTATTCCTTGTCAACCCACTTCTTCACTTCAGCAACCAGAGGACTTTTCTTATCCACTGCCTGTTCTCCTTTTAACTGATAATAAGTGTTCATCCAGTGGGCAATCCCCGCAAGACCGCTTGTATTCGAAACAGCAACAAGTACGGGACGATTCAGAATTTTGTCCGTGTCAAAGATATTATAAATCTCCTCATTCTTTAACAGGCCGTCCGCATGAATGCCCGCTCTTGTCACATTAAAGTTCTTTCCGACAAACGGTGTCCTTTCCGGAATATGGTATCCGATCTCCTTTTCATAATATTCTGCCAGCTCTGTAATCACCGTCGGGTCCATCCCGTCTAAAGTACCGCGCAGCTGGGCATCTTCAAAAACCATTGCCTCAAGGGGAGTATTTCCGGTACGTTCCCCAATACCAAAAAGAGAGCTGTTTACGGCGGAAGCACCGTAAAGCCATGCGGTCGTTGAGTTATTCACTGCCTTATAAAAATCGTTATGTCCGTGCCATTCAAGCAGTTCGGAAGGAACACCGGCATGCTGTCTTAATCCGTAAATAATTCCCGGCACGGAACGGGGGATTACGGCACCGGAGAAATTGACTCCGTAGCCCATCGTATCACAGGCACGAATTTTTACCGGAATCCCGTACTCATCTTTTAGCTTCATAAGCTCAAGACAAAACGGAATCACAAAACCATAAATATCCGATCTTGTAATGTCCTCTAAATGACATCTCGGACTAATTCCTGTTTCCAGACACTCTCTTACCACACTTAAATAGTGTTCCATCGCCTGTTTTCTTGTCATCTTCATTTTATAAAAAATATGATAATCCGAACAGCTTACCAGGATACCCGTTTCTTTCAGTCCAATTTCTTTTACCAGCTCAAAATCCTTCTTGCTCGCACGAATCCAGCTCGTAACCTCAGGAAACTCATATCCCCTCTCAAGACATTTATAAACAGCATCCCGGTCTTTTTTACTGTAAAGGAAAAATTCACACTGACGAATGATTCCCTTCGGGCCGCCTAAACGATGAAAAGCATCATAAATATGTACGATCTGCTCCGTGGAATAAGGAGTCCGTGACTGCTGTCCGTCACGGAAAGTCGTATCGGTGATCCATATATTTTCCGGCATCTCATGGGGAACGATCCGGTCATTAAACGCAATCTTGGGCACCTCATCATACGGGAAAAGATTGCGGAATACATTCGGTTTATCCGTATCCACCAGAGGATACATATATTCTTCCAGTTTCAGTAAATTTGATTTTTCATTCAGCCGGACGGAACGGTTATCCATCTCCATTGTCATCTCTCCATTCTATTGAAATCCAATAAATGCATAATTTTTATTATAAAATTTCATTTTATTTATATTTATTCTATCATTAATCTTATATTTGTCAAGATATTCGGTGGTTTTCCCTGCACAAACGAATTATTGTTTGTGTATTCCTTCAAATATTTTTGTTTTTGTAAATAGGAAATGGAATAATTTCCCATCAAATAAAAAAGCGGAAGCCGCATTAGAAAAGATAATGCGTTTTCCGCTTTGCTTTTTCATTAATTCACTTTCGTCTGATTATTGATTCTTCTTATCATTTACATTAACTTTCTGCCCGATCTTGCTTTCCGTTCCCGATAAAAGACGTTTAATATTTGCTCTGTGACGATAGATTGCAAAAAAGGCAAAAAGAACGCACATAACAAATAAATCCCATCTTCCAGGATGGAAAATTAAAATTTCAATGACAAGGGCAGCCGACAACGTAATAGATGCCAGAGAGACATAACGGGTACAGGCGGTGATCGTCACAAATATGATAAAACTGATCAGTCCCATTCTCCAGTCAAAGGCCATAATTGCTGCGGCTGTTGTGGCAATTCCCTTACCCCCTTTAAATTTCAGAAATACCGGATAATCATGCCCCATGACTGCAGCAAATCCGGTCACAAGCTGAATCAGTCCGGCATTTAATTCCGGCACAGCCGGACAGAGTACATATTTGACAAACATAACCGGGATAAAACTCTTTAAAGCATCCCCCAGGAAGGTAAGAAGTGCCCGGGTTTTTCCGAGGACCCGGAGAACATTTGTTGTTCCTGCATTTCCGCTTCCATATTCTCTGATATCCATTCCACACAGTTTGCCAACAAGGTAACCGCTCTCAATACAGCCAAACAGATAGGCAACTACAACCACAAGTACATAATATCCAATCATTTATTTCTCCTTCCTCTCCCGATAAATAAAATGAATCGGAGTTCCCCGGAAACCGAAGGTGGTACGAATCTGGTTTTCAATATAACGTGTATAAGAAAAATGTGTCAGTTTCTTATCATTGATAAACATGACAAAGGTCGGCGGTTTGACAGAAACCTGGGTAATATAATAAATCCTCAGGCGTTTTCCCTTGTCAGACGGCGGCTGCTTCATCGCCATCGCCTCGGTAAGGATTTCATTCAGCACACCGGTCTGAACACGCAGGGCACAGTTTTCAATGACTGCATCGATCACATCAAAAAGCTTTGGCAGTCTCTGTCCTGTTTTTGCGGATAAAAAGATCAGTTCCGCATATGGCATAGAGGAAAGTTTCTGCCAGATCTTCTCGCTGAATTTCTTCATGGTGGAAGTATCCTTCTCCACCAGATCCCATTTATTTACGGCAATAATCATTCCCTTGCCCCTCTCATGGGCAATTCCCGCAATCTTTGCATCCTGCTCTGTGATGCCTTCCGTGGCATCAATCACAAGAACCGCCACATCACAGCGCTCCACGGCAGTGACAGTACGAATGATACTGTACCGCTCCAGTTCTTCCTTCACCTTACTCTTTCTGCGAAGACCTGCCGTATCGATAAATACGTATTCCCGGCCGTTTCTCTTCACCGTGGTGTCAATGGCATCCCGGGTCGTTCCCGCAATCGGGGAAACAATGACTCTCTCCTCACCCAGGAGACGGTTAATAATCGAGGATTTACCCGCATTCGGCTTTCCGATCACGGCAATCTTCGGGCGGTCATCCTCTTCTTCCTCCATCTGCGCCGGGTCAAATCGTTTTACCACTTCATCAAGCATATCGCCGATTCCAAGCTTACCCTGGGCGGAAACCGGGATGGGATCTCCCAGGCCGAGATTATAAAATTCATACACATCCGGCATATATTTATTAAAGTCATCCACTTTATTTACCACAAGAAGTACCGGACGATGGGAACGGCGCAGCATATCTGCCACTTTAAAATCCGCATCCACCACACCCTGACGCACATCGGTGAGAAACAGAATGACATCTGCCGTCATAATGGCTGTCTCTGCCTGCTCACGCATCCTCGAAAGGATAATATCATCGGATTCCGGCTCAATTCCGCCGGTATCAATCAGTGTAAACTGGTAATTCAGCCAGCTTACCTCTGCGTATATCCGGTCTCTTGTCACTCCGGGGGTATCTTCCACAATCGAAATTCTGCTTCCTGCCAGGGCATTAAACAGTGTGGATTTTCCCACATTCGGGCGGCCTACCACCGCAACAACAGGTTTACTCATATTGTCCTCCATCTTCTATCTCTTCGCCTTTTATACCGGCAATTTTATCTACAAAATCTCTTCCTTCTGATTGTATAACATTTACAGGAACTTGTAAAGAATCGGACATTTCCTTTAAGGAAATATCGTCAAGAAAAATATCTTCGTCCGCCTTTAATACATTTTCGGGAAGAAAAAGAACTTCTCCCAGTTCCTTTCCTTTCAGCTGTCCTATGATATCCTGCCCGGTAAGGAGACCGGAAACGGTAATCTGTTCCCCAAAAAATTCATTGGTGATGCAGTATACATGGACCCGTATTCCCGGAAACTTCTCCTCCACATCCCGGGCAAGTTTCCGGATGGTCGGAAAGGCAAGTCGGGCCGTGGCAACGGAAACCTCTCTTTTGCGTCCGTCTCCCTCCAGTTCTTCTAAGCGTTCTTTTACCTCTTCAAGCAGAAGACGCATCATGCCCACACCATTTTCAAGTTGCCCGTATCCCTCATAATAACTTTCCGGTGGAAATTCTTCCCCTGCAAGAATAAACCACTCATCACTGGCATGTACGAAAGATGTATGATAGTTTTTCCGGAAATATTCCTGCCAGGACTGAATCCGGGCAAGAACTTTCCGAGCATCTTCTCTTCCAAAAAGAGAGAGTTTGGGAAGATTCTCCCGATATTTTGTAAGGCCGACCGGAACGACGGACAGACTCTCCATCGCCGGAATAAACTGCCCCAGTTCCCTTATGGTACGATCCAGCTCTTCCCCGTCATTTAATCCCTTACATAAGACGACCTGACTGTTCATGCGAATTCCCGCCTGGGCAAAACGGCGGATTTTTTCCAGCACATCTCCCGCAAACCGGTTATTGAGCATCTTACAGCGAAGTTCCGGGTTGGTTGTATGAACGGATATATTAATGGGAGAAAGGTGATAACGGATGATCCGGTCTATATCCTTTTCTTTCATATTAGTTAATGTAATATAATTTCCCTGTAAAAAAGACAGCCGGGAATCATCATCCTTGAAATAAAGGGTCTTTCTCATTCCCGGAGGCATCTGGTCAATAAAACAGAAGACACATTTATTACAGCAGGAATGGTACTCATCCATAAGAGAGGAATCAAAGGTGATTCCCAGATCCTCATCTTCCTCTTTTTCGATCTCAAGGGTACATTCCTCTCCATCCTTTGTGAGAACGAGGACATTTAAATACTCCTCTTCCACATAATACTGGTAATCAAAAATATCAAGGATCTCCTGCCCGTTGATCGAGACAATCCCGTCACCCGGCTCGAGTCCCAGTTCCCAGGCAATGCTTCCTTCTTCTACAGATACAATTTTGTGTATATGTCTGCTCATTTCTTTTCCTCATTTATCAAGATACATAAAACAGCCCAGATTTCCCCGGTGCCCGTTACTTGCCCTGTGGGAAAAAAGCACATCACTGTTACAGCAGGTACAGATATCAGTAATATCCAGATTTTCTTTCCGTATTCCTGCCCCGGTTAAAATCAGTTCATTCGCCTTCCACAAATCCAGCTGGTATTTTCCATTTTCTTTTTTATCCATAAGAAGAGGAATTTCCTCTTTATCAAACACCCGGCAAAATTCCTCTGCCACTTCCTCTCCCACTTCATAGCAGTCCCGGCAGATGGACGGGCCGATGGCCGCCACAATGTTCTCCGGTTTTGTACCATAATGTTCTTCCAGGTAACGGACAAATTTAGCGCCGATCTTCGCCACCGTTCCCCGCCAGCCGGAGTGGGCCATCCCGATCACCCGGTGCTCCGGATCAAAGAACAGTAACGGAACACAATCTGCGTAGGACGTATACAGAGGGACCCCCGGCTCATCTGTCACAAGGGCATCGATTCCCGGAACGGTCTCCCGGATGATTCCGTCTCCCCGGTCTTTTTTTGTGACCGGACGGATTTTCGTTTCATGAACCTGGGACGATAACACCAGATCTTTTGCATCAAAACCGATGGCATCCCCAATTCTCCGGAAATTCTGTGCCACTTTCTTTGGATCATCTCCCCGGGTAAAAGAAAGGTTCATAGAGGAAAAACATCCTTCACTCACCCCTCCGATTCTCGTGGAAAACCCGTGGATCACTCCCGCCTCCACAAGTTTGGGAAATGTAAGAAAGACGACTCCGTCTTTTTGATTTATTATCGTTGAATGGTTCTCATTTGCATATTTTAAATCCATTATGTCCATCCCTCCTGAAAACCAAATGCATTTTTTATCCAGCGGCAATGCCCTGCCCGGTCTACCACAATCACATCGAACCGGACGGGAACATGATCGCTCAATTTTTCTTTTGCCAAATAATAACGCAGTGTGAGACAGATTTTCTTTTGTTTTTTAAGATCAACTGCCTCCGCACCATAGCCTGCACACTGCTTTCTTCGCGTCTTCACTTCGATGACAAGAAGGTACCCTTCTCCCTCACCGATCAGATCGATTTCTCCGAAACGGCAGCGAAAATTCCTTTCTCTGATAAGAACTCCTCTTTGTAAAAGAAAAGAGGCAGCCTCCTGCTCTCCAAGCCGGCCACGTTCTTTCCTCTGATCCATTTTCCTGCCTCTTAATCCGGGTCCTGCTGCCCGTAAATATTTTTAATAAAACTTCTCCTGTGAATCGGGCAGGGACCGATTCTTTTGATTGCCTCAATGTGCTCTTTAGACCCATAGCCCTTATTCGAGGCAAAATCATACCCGGGGAATATGGCATCATACTCTGTCATCATCTGATCCCGGTATACTTTTGCCACAATACTTGCCGCACCGATTGAAATACTTTTTGCGTCCCCTTTAATGATGGGAACCTGAGGAATATCCACCTCCGGAATCCTCACCGCATCATTTAATAAAAGATCCGGCTTCATTCCAAGGGAATCGATTGCCCTTCGCATTGCTTCATAAGTTGCCTGCAAAATATTAATCTCATC
>JALFIK010000108.1 GCA_022776205.1 Eubacterium sp. | reverse complement strand
AGAGACTTATTATGGTGGGACAACCTGTTCCTGGAGTAAATATGGAGGAAGCGTATTTATTCTTTTTTCCGGACCGAAAGTGGAAGATGTTAAAAGCGGTCTGCGTTATGTGAAAGATTTCATTGACCATTATTCCGCCCTGTGCAATTTTGACGGAGATGAGGGAACGGCGTTTTATGCCCAGACCATTCCGAGAGCAGGAAAATATTTTCAGGAATGGTGCCAGATCAGACCGGAGGAGTCTTATGCTTATCTTGTCGGAGGACCAATTGAAACAAACTATGCACTGGATAAAGCGTTAAAAGCCGGGGATACCCGGGTTGCCCGTTACTGGTATCCGCCGTCTCATGCCAATTCAAGTGGTGCGGTGCTTGCCGGCACGGAGTCTGCCTGCCGGGCGGCCACCCAGGCATTTATTGAGGCCCTGGAATATGCTGTAAAGAATCCGATGGATCTTTAAAAAAATCTGGACATTTCTTTTGCATTGTGTTAAACTAACAAAGAATTTTTTAAAAGCCATGACGAAGAGAAGTATCATCAATTATCGCTTACAGAGAGTGGGGGTGCTGAGAATCCTGCAGAATGAATCGATGAGAATAACACTTTATCAGCTGCAATCTGAACACATTTTTTGTAAGTAGGTGCGCCGTATGCTGTGCGTTAGACAGGGAAGAGGTTAGTTGAGAGACTGTTTTTTGACAGTAATTCAGGTGGTACCGCGGAATGTTTCGTCCTGAACTGATATAGTTCAGGACGTTTTTTATTTTGAGAGGAGAAAGAAATGAACATATCAAACATTTACAGAGACAGAACTCTTGATATGATCAGTGAAGAAAACGTGGGAGAAACTGTCCGGGTTGCCGGATGGGTAGAGAATATCCGGGATCACGGCGGGGTTTCATTCATTGATTTAAGAGACATGTATGGAGTTCTTCAGGTTGTAATGAGAGACACCTCATTACTGGATGGAATTAATAAAGAAGATTGTATTTCCTTAGAAGGGTTGATTGAACACCGAGATGAAGAAACTTACAATCCGAAGATTCCGACAGGAACCATCGAACTGGAAGCCCATAAAGTTGAGATTCTCGGAAAAGTTTACAAACAGCTTCCTTTTGAAATTGTTACTTCAAAGGAAAATCATGAAAACGTCCGTTTGAAATATCGATATCTTGATCTTCGGAATAAGAAGGTAAAAGATAACATGATTTTCCGTTCCAAAGTGATCAGTTTTTTGAGACAGAAAATGACAGAAATGGGATTTCTGGAAATCCAGACTCCAATTCTGTGTGCTTCCTCTCCGGAAGGTGCGAGGGATTACATTGTTCCTTCCAGAAAATATAAAGGAAAGTTTTATGCTCTTCCACAGGCACCACAGCAGTATAAACAGCTGCTCATGGTATCCGGATTCGATAAATATTTTCAGATTGCCCCATGCTTCCGTGATGAGGATGCAAGAGCTGACCGTTCTCCGGGAGAATTTTATCAGCTTGATTTTGAGATGAGCTTTGCAACTCAGGAGGATGTGTTCCGGGTAGGTGAAGAAGTGCTCACGGCAACATTTGAGAAATTTGCGCCAAAAGGGAGCAAGGTGACGAAGGCACCATATCCGGTCATCAGCTACAAACAGGCTATGCTGGAATTTGGTACGGACAAACCGGATCTCAGAAATCCGCTTCGAATCGTGGATGTGACTGACTTCTTCCAAAGATGCACATTCAAGCCGTTCCATGGACAGACTGTGCGTGCTATCAAAGTTTCCAGTAAGATGTCCAAGGGCTTTCACGAAAAACTTCTGAAATTTGCCACATCCATCGGAATGGGAGGACTTGGTTATCTGGAGGTAAAAGAAGATTTGAGCTATAAGGGCCCAATTGATAAATTTATTCCGGATGATATGAAGAGTGAGATTCGTGAAATTGCCGGACTTTCGGCTGGAGATACGATCTTCTTTATCGCAGATAAGGAAAAGCAGGCTGCATTATATGCCGGACAGCTCAGGGATGAACTCGGAAGAAGACTTGATCTTCTGGAGAAAGATGCATACCGTTTCTGCTTTATCAATGATTTCCCAATGTATGAATATGATGAAGAAGCAGGAAAAATTATATTTACCCATAATCCGTTTTCCATGCCACAGGGTGGCCTTGATGCACTCCTCAATGAAGATCCGCTTGATATTCTCGCTTATCAGTATGATATTGTGTGCAATGGTGTGGAACTCTCTTCCGGAGCGGTAAGAAATCATAATCTTGATATTATGATCAAAGCATTTGAGATTGCAGGATATACCGAGGAGGATTTAAAAGAAAAGTTTGGTGCCCTGTACAATGCGTTCCAGTATGGCGCGCCACCTCATGCAGGAATGGCACCGGGGGTTGACCGTATGATCATGCTCCTTCGCAATGAGGAGAATATTCGTGAAGTAATTCCGTTCCCGATGAATGGAAATGCGCAGGATGTTATGTGCGGTGCGCCAAATGAAGTTTCAGAAATGCAGCTTCGTGAAGTGCATATTAAGGTACGAAAGTAAGAAAATAGAAAATGGACGGAGAAAGTGGAACAATCACTTTCTCCTTTCTTATTCTTAAAACATATTGTATAAAATAAAGAACAAACACTTTCAAATGAAAAACAAAAAGTGAAAAAACAAAGTGGATTTGACGGGAATGAAATTTTTTACCGGCAGAACACAAAAAATATACTCAGAAAACAAGAAAAAACGTTAAAACATTTATTTACACCAACAAATAACATTTACAAACAAAAGTATATTCTACATAATAACATTAACATTTCATTAAGAAAAATAAGTAACAGGAGGATGAGTATGGAACAATTAATTTATCTTGCTCCTATTTTGGGTATCTGTGCATTACTTTTTGCATTTTACTTAACACGGAAAGTCTCAAGACAGGATGCAGGAACAGACAGAATGAAAGAAATTTCCGCATTTATTCACGAAGGAGCGAAAGCTTTTCTTACAGCGGAGTATAAGATTCTTGTAATTTTTATTGCAGTTTTATTTGTGCTGATCGGGATTGGTATCGGAAGCTGGGTAACCGCTGTCTGTTTCCTTGTCGGAGCACTCTTTTCAACGGCAGCCGGTTATATCGGAATGAATGTTGCAACGAAGGCTAATACAAGAACAGCAGCTGCAGCAAAGGATAGTGGAATGAATAAAGCACTGTCTATTGCATTTTCCGGTGGAGCAGTTATGGGAATGTGTGTCGTGGGATTCGGACTTTTCGGTGCCGGTATGGTTTACATGATCACCAAAAATCCGGATGTTCTTTCCGGTTTTTCCCTGGGAGCTTCTTCCATTGCACTTTTTGCCCGGGTTGGTGGTGGTATTTATACGAAAGCTGCCGATGTGGGTGCGGACCTTGTTGGTAAGGTTGAGGCAGGAATCCCTGAGGATGACCCTCGTAATCCTGCAGTAATTGCAGATAACGTTGGTGATAATGTCGGTGATGTTGCCGGAATGGGAGCAGACTTATTTGAATCCTATGTTGGTTCTCTTGTTTCTGCAATCACTCTTGGTGTTGTTTATGCAAAAGAAAGCGGAGCAATTTTCCCGCTTGTTATTGCAGCACTGGGAATACTGGCATCTGTAATCGGATGCTTCTTCGTAAAAGGTGACGAGAACTCCAGTCCGCACAAGGCTCTTAAATTTGGAAGTTATTCTTCCGCTGTTGTTGTGATGATTGGTTCGCTTATTTTAAGTAAGCTGTTCTTTAACAGCTTCAGGGAAGCAATTGCAATTATCTTTGGTCTTGTTGTCGGTCTGATCATCGGTGTTGTAACTGAAATTTATACTTCCGGAGATTATCGTTTTGTTCAGAAAATTGCCCAGCAGTCAGAAACCGGCCCGGCCACAACCGTAATCAGTGGTATTGCAGTTGGAATGCAGTCAACAGCAGTCCCGATTATCCTGATTGCCATTGGTATCCTCGGAGCTTATTCCTTCAGCGGGCTTTACGGGATTGCTCTGGCAGCGGTTGGAATGCTTTCCACAACGGGTATCACAGTTGCCGTTGATGCTTATGGTCCGATTGCAGATAATGCCGGTGGTATTGCAGAGATGTCCGGACTTCCTTCGGGCGTTCGTAAGATCACGGATAAACTGGATGCGGTAGGAAATACAACTGCAGCCATGGGTAAGGGATTTGCCATCGGCTCTGCAGCCCTTACTGCCCTTGCGTTATTCGTATCTTATGCACAGGCAGTCGGCTTATTTAAAAAAGGTATTAATCTTCTTGACTATAAAGTAATTGTCGGTATGTTTATCGGTGGTATGCTGCCATTCCTTTTCTCAGCATTTACCATGGATTCTGTATCGAAAGCAGCATATAAGATGATTGAGGAAGTCAGAAGGCAGTTCAGAACGATTCCTGGTATTCTTGAAGGAACCGGAAAACCGGATTACAATTCCTGCGTTGCAATTTCTACGCAGGCAGCTTTAAAGGAGATGCTTCTTCCTGGTGTGATGGCAGTGCTTGCCCCGGTATTTATCGGTGTGGTTCTTGGACCGGATGCTCTGGGCGGACTTCTTGCCGGTGCATTAGTAACCGGTGTAATGATGGCGATTTTCATGTCCAATTCCGGTGGAGCGTGGGATAATGCCAAGAAATACATTGAAGATGGAAATCACGGTGGAAAGGGCAGTGAAGCTCATCATGCGGCAGTTGTCGGGGATACAGTCGGAGATCCTTTCAAAGATACATCAGGTCCATCCATTAACATTCTGATTAAATTGATGACTGTTGTTTCCCTTGTATTTGCTCCTTTATTCCTTAAAATTGGTGGTTTATTTTAGAATATTAAAATAAATTACATTTTTTGCTGGGAAGAGCCCGAAAACTATGATAAAATATAGACATACTTATAAAGGAGGAAATAGGGAATATGGGTTATGAACACGATTTCGACATTATTGTTGAAAAAGCAAAGGCGATAGATAAACCGATTCGTGTAGTGATTGCCGGAGCCGATGTGGAAAATATTCTGCTTGGTGCATTTGAAGCACAGGAAGAAGGTTTCGTGGAGCCAATTCTTGTCGGAAATCTGAAGCGAATCAAAGCGATGCTTGAGAATCTTGGTTTAGCAGACAGGAGTTATGATCTTCAGCCGGTTTCTGATGATGTGAATGTGGTGCAGTATTCCATCGAAATGATTCTGGCGGGTAAGGCGGACGTTCTTATGAGAGGTAATACGCAGACAAGAGACTTCCTCATGCCTGTGCTTAATAAAGGAAATCATCTTGTGGATGAAGCTGGACTCATGACGTATGTTGTGATTGCGAAGGTGCCGGATTATGACAGATTATTATCAATATCAGATTCAACTATTCTGGTAGAGCCGTCTGTGGAGCAGAGAAAGATTGTCATTCAAAATATGGTTCGTGCACTGAATTTATTTGGTATTGAAGATCCGAATATTGCACTGCTTTCCCTTGTGGAGAAACCGAGTTTCCATATGAGAGATACTGTGGAGGCACAGACTCTTGTGAATGAGCAGAATGAGGAGCCGTTTGCCAGATGTAATCTTGTGGGACCGATTTCCTACGATTTAATTATCAGTAAGGAAGCTGCTCGTCTTAAAAACTTTGACTGTCCGTATTGTGGAGAGTTTGACGGAATTGTTGTTCCAAATCTGATTGCGGGCAATCTGCTGATTAAGGTTCTTCGGATGAATGCCAAGGCTGTCAGCTGTGGTATTATTGTTGGTGCTAAGATTCCGATTGCAATCACCTCCAGAAGTGATTCGAAAGAACAGTCATATTTATCTCTTGCGGCTTGTGCGACTCTTGCTCAGACAGATAAATATAAGAGAAAATAATTTGAAAGAATTTTTGGCCTGCAGATATTATTATCTGCAGGCTGATTTTCTTTACCGGTAAATTTTGCATGAAATTACGGAAAAATGAAATGATGTTTTTTTCCGTTGACCTTTTTTGTCGGTAACCGTTAAAATAAAATCTGACAAACGTAATATTTAAGTTGTTCATAGGGAGAATACAGGAATGAAGAAATGGATGAAAAAAAACAGAAAGAAATTTTTTCTTTTCACTTTTGCAGTGTCAATTATGGTTTTATCTTCCGTTTCCGGATATGCCCGGGAGAGTTTTGCAAACTGTACAAATTTAAATGGGACAAAAATGAAATCCGTTTATGCCAGGGGAATTGATGTAAGTTCTCATCAGGGTATTATTGACTGGAAGGCAGTAAAAGAGTCAGGTATTGATTTTGCGATTATTCGTTGTGGCGTTGGAATGAACCAGTTCAATCAGGATGATCCGCAGTGGGTTAATAATGTAAGAGGCTGTGAGGAGAACAGGATTCCTTTTGGTGTGTATCTGTATTCTTATGCGGACAGCGTAAAAAAAGCAGAGAGCGAAGCGGAGCATGTCCTTCGCCTGATTCGGGGCCATAAATTAACCCATCCTGTCTATTATGACCTGGAAGATCCTTATATTCTTAGGCATACCACTCCGGCTCAGAGAGTGAAAATCGCGAAAAAATTTACAGGGATAATAAAGAAGGCAGGTTACAATACAGGTATTTTTGCGACAAAAAACTGGTTTGAGAATGAACTACCCACAGCGCAATTCGATCAGTGGGAGCGCTGGGTTGCTCACTGGAGTCCGGTCTGCGGATACAGGGGAATCTACGGAATGTGGCAGGCGACAAACAGAGGAATGGTCAGCGGTATAAACGGTTATGTAGATCTGGATTATCTGGTTGTTCCGAAGCCTTCCTTTTCGGTAAAAAACATTGGAAAGAAGAAAGGGAAAGTTCGCTGGAGACCGAAAACAAGGGGGATGAAGTGCTACATATATTATTCTACCAGAAAGAATTCCGGCTATAAGAAATATAAGACTGTCTCAGCAAAAAAAGGGTATGTGAATATTAACAAGAAAATAAAATCAAAGAAAAAATATTTTTTTAAAATCCGTTTTGGAAAACCGGTTACGGGCGGGGTTGTTTACGGCTCCTATACTTCTGTAAAATCCTTAAAGACGAAATAAAATGGAGGGAACCACTCATGGGAACAAAATCGAAATCAGAGGAAAAGAAAATAAAAGAGAAAACAGAGGTGATTAATGATATGATGCAGACTCTGCAGGATATCAATGCTATGATGGACAGTTTCATTGCTACAGAGGCAGAGGGAATGGTGATTTGTGAGAACTGTTTTGACAATATGTATGAGGACGAGGATGGAGTCTGCCATCTGGATGATGAAGAAGGAATTTCCCATTATTTTTGCTGTAAAGAATGTATGCAGGAGTGGGAGAAGAAAAATAAAAAATAGTGCATATTGTAGAATTGAATCCTGATAGCGGTTATGCTATAATTAGCGTCGCGACAGCATCATCTGCAGAATACTTATAACAAATATTTCATATACCAGGAAGCCTGAAAGAGGAAAAAAATGCGAAAAATAATGCTTATCGGACGAAGTGAGGCAGGAAAGACAACTTTGACCCAGGCCATGAAGGGAAATACAATTACATACCATAAAACACAGTATGTGAATCATTTTGACGTGATTATAGATACACCGGGGGAATATCTCCAGTCAAAGAACCTGATCTCTGCGCTGGCCGTTTTTACGGCTGAGGCAGATGTGATTGGACTTTTGATGGATGCAACAGAACCGTTCTCTCTTTATTCTCCTAACCTAACACCGGTATGTAACCGGGAAGTTGTAGGGATTGTGACGAAGATTGATCACTGGGCTGCTCAGCCGGAACAGGCAGCTGACTGGCTCCGCCTTGCCGGATGCAAGAAGATATTTTATACGAGTGCGTATAATGGAGATGGGATTGCAGATATATTATCCTATCTTAAGGAAGACAGGGATGTTCTTCCCTGGGAAGAAGTGAAGTCCCAGTACGATGAACTGAGCTTCGGAGAGGGAGAAGAAGAAAAGGATCAGACTCGTTTTCATAATATTTGAGAAAAAATGGTGGAATATTTCGGGAGAATGTCTTATAATGTTATCAGAAGAATAAAAAAGGGGAGGCACTTTATGAGAGGATATGAGGCAGCGCAGATTCTTAAAGAAAAAGGAATCACGCTTGAAGATGTTGAAGCAGAGATTGCATACCGTAAAGAGACGAATGCTTTTAGCAATAATCCACAGAATGAGGCATTCATGGATATGACTTTAAATCAGATTGTCAGAATCAGAGAAATGTGGAATATTTAATGACGTAAAAAAAGGAAAGGCTGTCCAGAAATCTGTGACGGCTTTTTTCCTGTTGTTATAAGGAGAGAGATAGGATGGAACTAGGTTCGGGCACTTACAAAAGAATTGCCAGAAATGCATTGAGAGGAAATTGGATAAGAGCAGCGGCAGCGGGACTGATTGCCGGATGGTTGGGTGTATTTTCCACATCCCTTTTATTTAAAATAAAATATGTGCTGGCATCAGCGGGGATGGTAAGATGTCTGGAAACCTTTCCTGTTGCCTCGGCTTTTTTCCTGGGGTGTGCAGTTCTGATTGCGATTGTACATTTTTTTATTGGTGGGGTAATTCAACTTGGATATATTGATTTTAATCTGGCATTGCTGGATCGGAGAAAGAGCAGCATATCGCTTTTAGTCAGGCGTTTTTCTTACTGGTGGAAAATGATCTGTTCCAAAATTGCCATGTTTTTTATCCTTTCTCTCGGATATTTTCTCCTTCTGGTTCCGGGAATTCTTGCAGTGTACTCTTATGCCATGGTCCCGTATATTCTGGAAGAAAAGCCGGATTTTACTGTATATGATGCATTTCATGCTTCTAGAGAGATCATGAAAGGACATAAATGGGAATTGTTCTGCCTGCGGCTCAGTTATTTTGGATGGTACATATTAAGTATATTGACAATGGGAATTGGACTGATCTTCGTAATTCCGTACCGTTATGCAGCAGAAGCCGCTTTTTATAATGAAATATCGGGAAGGGCAGACGCATTTTACGGAAGAGAAAAACAGGAATAAATATAAAGAGCATTTTCCAGTCACTTCAATGTAATGAAAGGAAAATGCTCTTTTCTATTTAAAATATTTTTCTTTAATGATATCTACCGGCATTTTTTCTCCGGTCCACAGTTCGAATGAAGCAGCGCCCTGGTAAAGAAGCATATACAGACCGTTGAATGTCGGACAACCGAGTTTTCTTGCCATTTTAATCAGTTTTGTTTCTCTTGGATTATAGATGACATCGGAAACAATCAGATCCGGACGGAGGAAAGAAGCATCACTGATAATGCAGGCATCGATGTTTGGGGCCATTCCCACACCGGTTGCGTTGGTGAGGATATCGCTGGATGAGATGGAGCATCTTAATGCATCATCATCCGGAAGGGGATGTACACTAACTTTACAACTGGTTCTCTGATTTAGTTTCTCTGCGATTTCTTCCAGTCTCTCATAAAATTTATCCTTGATATTGAAAACGCGAATTTCCTTCAGACCGTCTAAGGCCGCCTGTACGAGAATTGCCGTGGCAGCTCCTCCGGCACCAAGAAGCGTCATTGTTTTGCCGATAAGATCAAATCCGGCTTCTTTTGCTGAACGCATATATCCGATGCCATCCGTGGTATATCCGATTAATTTCCCGTGATCATTTACGACGGTATTCACAGCACCGCTGATTTCAGAAGCCGGAGACAGTTCGTCTGCCAGTTCACACATCAGATTTTTATTTGGCATGGTTAGATTCCATCCACGGGCTCCCATAGCCCGCAGGCCTTCCACAACAGTTTCAAGCTCTTTTGTACCAACATCAAAACATAAGTAACGATAATCCAGTCCTAACAGATGAAAGCTTTCATTGTGCATAAGAGGAGAAATACTGTGTGCGACCGGTCGGCCGAGCAGCCCGGTTAGTCCGGTAGTTCCTGTTATTTCTTTTTCCATTGTTGTAACTCCTTAATTTTTTATTTTATCCGGAAAAAACCGGAAACTTTATTTCTTCATTCTACGCATCCCCGGGTAAAATGTCAACGTTAAGAACAAAAATCTTTCTTGCATGATCAAGAGTATTTTGTTAGAATAGGGGAAGTTTACTATAAGAATACAAAGGGAAGGAAGAGTGGGATAATGGAGATTTTAGGGAAAAAACTCTCGGATAAAACAGAAGAGATTTATAAAGAAATCAGTGAAAAGCTTGTTTATCCGGTTACATTTTTAAAACTGGATCCAGAGAATGAGGAAGATTGCAGCCGTCCGGTGGCAATGGACAATGGAAAGAAGGAGTTCATCGTGAAGCTTGACAATGGTCTTTCTGATGAACTTTTTGAGAACGCTCTTGTCAGGGATATCATTTACTGCCAGCAGATGAGCGATGATGCACCGGCACTGATGCCGAAGAACAGGAATGACATTGATGCATTTCAGGTTTCCATGATGATTAGTTCTATAATCATGGATATTGATGTGGAAAACAAGTTGAGGAAATATGATATGCACATTGACGATATTGATACGATGCGGCTTAGTGACCTTTTCGCCTTCCTGAAATCCGGAATGGCTGAAGCAAACAGACAGCTTTATAATGTCTTTACCGGTTTGCAGATTACATTATTATATTTCACAACATCCAAGCGGAAAAACATCGAAGAAATTATTGAAACTTTCTACCTGGCAGATAAAGATGCCATGGATGAGATTGATAAATACGTGGATATTATTGATCGTTACGGAGTGGATGATAATCGCTCCATGATGCGCTGTATGAGAAAACTTGCCATTGCCTGTGGTATGAAGGGAAGACTTCTTCTGCAGTATGAGGGAAAAGTAACAGAAGTGTAGTGAAAAATCCTGTCCCTGCCGGAGAAAATACTTCGGCAGGGAAACAGGATTTTTTCTTAAATATAATATCCTACTAAAGAACTGGGTTAGAGAAGAGAAAATGAGATAAACAATGAAAATACGGGAATATTTAAAAGAACATAATCTGGTGACAGATGGTGCCATGGGCACATATTTTGATACAATTGAGACAGACAATTACCTTTGTTCTGAAGAGGCGAATCTTGCAGATCCTTCTCTGATTCTCAGAATTCACAGAGAATATATGGAAAGTGGTGCACAGCTTTTAAGAAGTAATACTTTCCTGGCAAATCGGAATACATACCGAAAATTAAAAGAAAAAAACAAAGAACTTTATGAAAATATCAGTTATCCGGAATTTGTAGCTTCCGGTTATTTCCTTGCCGGGAAAGCCGCGAAGGAAGGGACAACAGCCACTAAGCCGATTTTTGCAGCTGCGGATATCGGGCCGATTTTTGAAGACAGTGAGAGTGAAGAACGGGATATTTTATCCCAATATTACGAAATATGTGATATTTTTTTAGACGCCGGAGCGGAGCTTTTTGTCATTGAAACATTTCCTGATTGTCAGTATGTTTTAAAAATGGCGGAGTACATTAAAAAGAAAAAAACGGATGCTTTTATTATCGGGCAGTTCATTTTAACTCCGTCGGGATATAGCCGGACCGGATTTCATTATAAAACAATTTTAAACGAGGCGGCAGGCAGCGGATACCTTGATGGGATTGGCCTTAACTGTGGCATTGGAGCTGCCCATATGAAAAAATTTCTTACTGCCTGGATTGAAGAATATGAACTTCCGGATACTGTTTATCTAACGGCACTTCCAAACTGTGGGTATCCTCAGATTGTACGGGGGCGAGCAGTGTATTCAGACAGTGTTTCTTATTTTGGAGAAAAAAGCAGGGAAATTTCTGAATTGGGTGTGCGTATTCTTGGAGGATGCTGCGGGACAACACCGGAATATATTTCCCTGGTTTGTCAGTCAGTTTCTCTCCGTAAAATGCCGGTTAAAATTGTTGCAGGGAAATCGTCCGGTTCACGATCGGAGAAAAGACGTGATTCATCTCATAAAGAAAAAAATATTTTTCGAGAAAAGATCGAAGCCGGAAAAACGGTGTATGCGGTGGAACTGGATCCGCCTTTTGATGCAGATGATGCAAAGCTTCTCGAAGGAGCACAAAAACTGGCTTCTTCCCGGGCGGACATTATTACGATAGCGGATTCACCTCTGGCCAGATCCAGAGCAGACTCAATTATGATGGCAGTCAAAGTAAAAGAAAAGACCGGGATGGATGTCATGCCCCATCTTTCCTGTCGGGATAAAAACCGGATAGGGATGCGGAGCAGTCTGCTGGGAGGTTATGTAAATGCAATTAGAAATTTTCTTCTTGTCACCGGAGATCCGGTAGCAAAAGAGGAACAGGAATATACAAAGAGTGTGTTTGATTTCAACTCCATCCGGCTTATGAAATTTCTTCAGAGCATGAATCAGGAAGTATTTCATAAGGATCCGGTTTTTTTTGGAGGGGCATTAAACCAGAATGTTACAAATATTGATACAGTCGTCCGACGGATGGAAAAGAAAATGGAGGCCGGATGCAGCTACTTTCTTACGCAGCCGGTATACTCCAGAGAAGGAATAGAAAAAATTGCCAATTTAAAAGAGAGGACCGGAGCAAAGATTTTAATTGGAATTATGCCTCTTGTAAGTCGTCGCAATGCCCTTTTTATAAAAAATGAAATGCCGGGGATTTGTGTGCCGGAGGAGATGATACAAAAGTACCGGGAAGGAGATTCCAGAGAGGCTTATGAGGAAACGGCCATACGAATTTCAGAAGAGCTGATCCGGGAAGGAAAAGAGGCAGGTGCAGGATTTTATTTTATGACTCCCTTTAATCGGGTAAATCTGATAAAATCAATATTAGATGAAATAGAATAACAGAAAGTGTGGGCAGTAATATGAATGTAGAAACCCTTTATGATATGATAAAAAAAAGACCGGTCATTCTTGACGGGGCGACCGGTTCGAATTTGCAGAAGGCCGGAATGAAACCGGGGGTATGTCCGGAAAAATGGATTCTGGAAAATGAAGAGAAGCTATTAAGTCTTCAGAAGGCATTTGTGGAGGCGGGAACTACTATTTTGTATGCACCGACATTTTCCGGTAACCGGATCAAGCTTGAAGAATACGGACTTGCCTGTCAGAGAGAAGAAATTAATAAAAAGCTGGTTGCCCTGAGTAAAAAAGCTGCGGGGAACAGGGCTTTTGTTGCGGGAGACATGACTATGACTGGTGTAGCTCTAGAACCGGTCGGGCCGATGAAACTGGAGGACTTAATCTGCGTTTATAAAGAACAGGCAGCTTATCTGCTGGAGGCAGGTGTCGACCTATTTGTTGTGGAGACGATGATGAGTCTGGCAGAGACGAGAGCAGCCGTGATTGCCATTAAAGAAATCTGTGATCTGCCGGTCATTGCCTCTCTTACGTTCCAGGAAGATGGGAGAACACTCTATGGTACGGATCCGGTTTCTGCGGTTGTTGTTTTACAAAGTATCGGTGCGGATATTATCGGGGTAAACTGTTCCACCGGCCCGGAAGAAATGATTCCGATCATCCGGGAGATGAAAGAGTATGCGGAAGTTCCGATTCTGGCCAAACCAAATGCGGGTCTTCCTGTTTTACAGGAAGGTGTTACCGTGTATCCGATGAGTCCGGAAGAATTTGCGTCCTGGGGGCCGGAATTTATCCGGGCGGGAGCCGGACTGCTTGGGGGATGTTGCGGGACAACACCGGAACATATCCGCCTGCTGACGGACAGTGTTAAAAATTTAAAAGTGAAAGAACCACATAATCTTCATCCGATCATGCTTGCATCGGAGAGAAAAAGTCAGGAAATTTCTCTCAATGGAAAATTCCTTGTCATTGGAGAGAGAATAAATCCGACAGGAAAGAAAAAACTCCAGGAAGAACTTCGGGCAGGAAAAATGGATCTCGTGGAAGAGATGGCAGAGCAGCAGGAGAAAATGGGTGCTCACATTCTTGATATTAATATGGGAACGAACGGAATCGATGAAAAGGAGATGATGCTTCAGGCAATTTCCAAAGTGACAATGGTTTCCAGTCTTCCCCTTTGCATAGACACCAGTTACGTGGATGTAATGGAAGCGGCACTTCGGGCTTATCCGGGACGGGCGCTGATTAATTCTGTTTCTTTGGAGAAAGAAAAGATTGAAAAACTGCTTCCTCTGGCCAAAAAATACGGGGCCATGTTTATACTTCTCCCGTTATCCGATCGGGGTCTGCCGAAAAATCTGGAAGAAAAGAAGGATATTATCGCACAGATTTTAAAAAAGGCAAAGGAACTTGGAATTTCTGAAAATCAGATTATTGTTGACGGACTGGTGACTACTGTTGGAGCGAATAAAAATGCGGCTCTTGAAACTTTGGAAACAATCCGTTACTGTAAGGAAGAACTGGGGCTTTGTACAACCATGGGGCTTTCCAACATCTCTTTTGGATTGCCGGAACGACCTTATGTCAATGGAGCCTTTGCTGCCATGGCGATTGCAAATGGGCTTACCATGGCCATCGCAAATCCTTCCAATCAGCTTTTGATGGGAATTTCCTTTGCATCGGATCTCCTTCGAAACAAACCGGATTCAGATGTAGCCTATATCAATCAGATTCAGAGAATGGCACCTTATCAGGAACAGGTTATCGCAAAAACTTTTGCAAAACCGGAAGGAAAAGCAGACCGTGAAGAGCCAAAACAGTCAGAAAAGGCACATACCCCTGTATTTGAAGCAGTATTAAAAGGAAATAAAGACGGAATTGTGTCCGTGGTGAAAGAAGCCTTGAAGGAAGGGACTCAACCATCTGAAATCCTTGATGAGATGCTGATTCCGGCAATCAATGAAGTGGGAAACCTCTTTGACAGACAAATTTATTTCCTTCCACAGCTGATTTCCAGTGCGTCAACGATGGAAAAGGCGGTAGAATATCTCGAACCACTGCTCCGGGAAGGCGGAACAAAGGAGAGTATGCCTGTTATCATCATTGCAACAGTGGAAGGGGACATTCACGATATCGGAAAGAATCTTGTCGCATTGATGCTAAGAAATTATGGATATCAGGTCATTGATCTGGGAAAAGATGTTCCTGCACCGGAAATCATAAAAGCAGCCAGGGAAAATAATGCATCCATTATTGTCCTTTCTGCCCTGATGACGACAACGATGATGCGAATGAAGGATACCATTGCATTAAAAGAGAAAGAGAATCTTAATGTAAAAGTCATGATTGGCGGAGCAGTAACAACGCAAAGCTTTGCGGATGAAATTGGCGCGGATGGATATTCAAAGGATGCTGCGGATGCCGTGCGACTGGCAAAAAGATTACTGGGAGAAAAGTAGAAACGGTTATGTAAAAGGAGAAAATCATGGGAACGGAGCAAAAGATTGATGTGATTATTCCAACTTATCATCCGGATGAAAAACTGGACAAATGCCTCTCCATGTTAAAAAAACAGACGATTCAGCCACAGAAAATTCTGTTGATCAATACAGAAGAATCTCTGTTTTACAGTAAGGTTTTTTCTACACTCAAACAGGGAGAGATTATTCATATCAAAAAAGAAGAATTTGATCATGGAGGGACAAGAAATCTGGCAGCATCCATGTGTGACGGGGATATTATGATTCTTTTAACACAGGATGCCATTCCTGCTGATGAATTTCTGATTGAAAATCTGATCCGGCCATTTGAGCAGGAGGAAGTGTGTGCTTCTTATGCCAGACAGTTGGCAGACGGGAAGGATAATCCCATTGAGGCTTATACAAGAAGATTTAATTACCCTAGAGAAAGCCGGATTAAGAGCAGGGAAGATCTCCCTGTTCTGGGAATCAAAACATTTTTCTGTTCGAATGTCTGTGCGGCTTACCGAAAAGCAGCTTATGACAGCATGGGCGGATTTCCGTTGCATACAATTTTTAATGAAGATATGATTTTTGCATCCAGATTAATCGAGGCCGGGAAGAAGATTGCCTATACAGCGGATGCCAGAGTCTGGCACTGGCATAATTATACGGCCGGAGAGCAGCTAAAAAGGAACTTTGATCTGGCTGTTTCCCAAGTGGATTACGGAGGTCTGTTTACACAGGTAAAATCGGAGTCTGAAGGAATCCGGCTTGTGAAAACGACATTAAAGCATTTTATAAAAGAAAAAAAATATTCATATATTCCGAAAATATTGATCCAGAATGGAGCAAAATACCTTGGATATAAATTGGGACAAAATTATAAAAAATTACCGAAAAAAATGATATTAAAACTGTCGCTGAATCCCTCTTACTGGAATGGAGCAAAAACCTGAAAATTTTTTTCTTGCAATAGAAAGAAAATTAGTATAATGTATAAAAAGAGTTTTATACAGGAGGTTTTATAATTTGAAAGATACAAATATCGAGAATGATATAGAAAATACGGAACCAGTAAAACATAGAAAGCGCAGAAAAAAAGGAAGAGTTGCCGCACAGATTCTCACATGTTTTTTTCTGACAATACTGTTTGTTGTATCGGCAGCCGGTGGTGCTGTTGCAGCTTACTATAAGGCGGCAACGGACACAATCACGACAGATACGAAGACCGCATTGAAAGACGCGGATGTAGTTGATACAGATCTGGAGTATGATCAGGATGTGGTCAATATCCTCCTGATCGGATGTGATAAGAGGGCAGATGAGACGGAGGCCGGCCGCTCTGATTCCACGATGATTGCGACGATCGATCTTAAGAACGGTAAATTGAAGCTGACATCTCTAATGAGGGATATGTATATTGATGTCCCGGGATACGGATATCATAAGTTCAATGCAGCGTATTCCTATGGAGGAGTTCAGCTTGAATACGAGACGATTGCTGAGAACTTCGGTATTAAACTTGACGGATATGTGGAAGTGGATATGGCAGCATTTCGTGAAGTGGTTGATCTGATCGGTGGGGTTCCGATGGAACTTACAGAAGCGGAAGCTAATTTCCTGCAAAATGCCTATGTGAATTCCAAGCACGGAGAAAAAAATGTTACGGCAGGGGAAAATATTCTGACACCATACCAGGCGCTGGCTTACTGCAGGATCCGTCAGGATGTGACAGGAGAATTTGGACGTACCGACCGTCAGAGAAAAGTTCTTATCTCTGTTTTTAATGAATTAAAGAGTGAAGATATTATGACGATTACAAACATTTGTATGAAGTCTCTTAAATATATCACAACGGATCTTACGGAAAAACAAATCCGGAGTCTTCTGACTTCTGTCATTACCATGGGAGCCACAGAGATTGAGCAGCTTCGTATTCCTTATGAAGGATCTTATACTGAAGGACGTTTAAGTGGAAATGGTGCCTGGGTTATGCAGGTGGATTATGAGGCAAATAAAAAAGCATTGCAATATTTTATTTTTGGCGTGGGAGAAGATCCTCAGATTAATGATTCCTATGGCGTGGGTAATGACAGATTTATTGACGGATACTATCCGGAAAAAACGGAAGGCATATCTACTTACTAGTAGAGGAGGTAAAATTAATGAAACAGATTGTATTATCTCTCCTGGTTGATAATAACCCGGGAGTATTGACAAGAGTAGCCGGACTTTTCAGTCGAAGAGGATATAATATTGATAGTATTACAGCAGGGGTAACAAATGATCCGAAGTACACCCGGATTACCGTTGCTGTAAGCGGTGATGACCAGATTCTTGAGCAGATCCGTAATCAGATTGCCAAGCTCGTGGAAGTACGCAAAATTGTTGAACTTGAAAATAAAGAGTCTGTATGCCGGGAGCTTGTCCTCGTGAAGGTGATGGCAGACAAGAAAGAAAAGCAGGATATTATTGCAATTGCTGATGTGTTCCGTGCCAAAATTGTGGATGTTTCCAGTAACTCAGTGATGATCGAGCTCACAGGCAACCAGAATAAACTGGATGCATTTTTAAACCTTATGTCAGATTTTGAAGTGCTTGAGATGGTTCGTACCGGAATCACCGGACTTGGAAGAGGCATACATACAACATTAAGCTAGAAACTATGAATAGATACTTATGACTCTCTTTTTTGGGAAAATGAAGGCATTTTAAAAATATTATTCATTTTAATGCTGTTTTTTTAAAAAATAATGAAAGATGCCTTGATTTCTGAAATAAAGAGGAGTATTATAACCTTTGAAATTTTTATCAATGTGAATGTTCACATAGAATGAAATAATGATTACATTTTACAGGAGGAATTAAAAAATGGCAGCAAAGATTTTTTATCAGGAAGATTGCGATTTATCTTTATTGGATGGAAAAAAAATTGCGATTATCGGATACGGTAGTCAGGGACATGCTCATGCATTAAATTTAAAAGAGTCTGGCTGTGATGTTATTATTGGTCTTTATGAAGGAAGTAAATCCTGGGCGAAGGCAGAAGCACAGGGATTAAAGGTTTATACAGCAGCGGAAGCTGCAAAACAGGCTGATATCATCATGATCTTAATCAACGATGAGAAACAGGCAAAACTTTACAAAGAAAGCATTGAGCCGAATCTGGAAGAGGGTAACATGTTAATGTTTGCTCATGGATTTAACATTCATTACGGATGTATCGTTCCGCCGGCAAATGTTGATGTTACAATGATCGCTCCAAAGGCACCGGGTCACACAGTACGTTCTGAATATCAGGCTGGCAAAGGAACCCCTTGCCTGGTTGCTGTTGAGCAGGACTACACAGGAAAGGCTCAGGAATTAGCGCTGGCATATGGTGCCGGTATCGGTGGAGCAAGAGCCGGTATTCTGGAGACAACATTCAGAACAGAAACGGAGACAGACCTTTTTGGTGAGCAGGCAGTTCTTTGTGGTGGTGTCTGTGCATTAATGCAGGCTGGTTTTGAAACTCTCTGCGAAGCAGGCTATGATCCTCGTAATGCATACTTTGAATGTATTCATGAGATGAAACTGATCGTAGATTTAATTTATCAGTCCGGTTTTGCAGGAATGAGATACTCCATCTCCAACACAGCAGAATATGGTGACTATGTAACAGGACCAAAGATCATTACAGAAGATACGAAGAAAGCGATGAAGAAAGTCCTTGCTGATATTCAGGATGGTACATTTGCAAAAGACTTCTTACTGGATATGTCTGATGCAGGAGGTCAGGTACATTTCAAAGCAATGAGAAAGCTTGCTTCCGAACATCCGTCAGAGAAGGTTGGTGCTGAGATTCGTAAGCTTTACAGCTGGAGTGATGAAGATAAATTAATCAATAACTAGGAGAATATTCCTACATAGATTTTAATAGTTCTCAAACAGTAAAGAGGGTTTTCTTTCAAAAGAAGGAAGGCCTTCTTTTTGTATGCCATCGAATTCTCCTAGTTTTTTGACGGCACTTGTGTTATGATATCCAGTAGAATTTCATTAATAAAGAAATAAAGTCAGGTAAAAAATACAAAGAAAAGTAAGACAGGAGGACGAGGAATGCTTAAGGAAGCAGATTTTAAACAATATAATTTCTGTGAGAAGAAGAAAATTGATGAATTGAATGGATACGGTTATGTTCTTTCCCATAAAAAGACTGGTGCGAGGATTTTGTTAGTTGAAAATGATGATATTAATAAGGTGTTCAGTATCGGTTTCCGTACACCGCCTACAGATGACACAGGGGTTGCTCACATTCTGGAGCATTCTGTCTTGTGTGGCTCTGAGAAGTTTCCATCGAAAGATCCGTTTATCGAACTGGCAAAAGGGTCATTAAATACCTTTTTAAATGCCATGACATACTCGGATAAAACGGTTTATCCGATTGCCAGCTGTAATGATCAGGACTATCATAATTTAATGCATGTTTACCTGGATGCTGTATTTTATCCTAATATATATAAAACAGATGAAATTTTGAAGCAGGAAGGCTGGCATTATGAGATTGAAAGCCCTGAGGATGCATTGAAATTTAATGGTGTCGTATATAACGAGATGAAAGGGGTTTATTCTTCCCCGGATGATGTACTTGAAAGAAAGATTCAGGAAGCTCTTTTGAAAGACACGCCTTATGCTTTTGAATCCGGTGGAGATCCGGATGCGATTCCGGAACTTACTAGAGAGAAATTTCTGGAATTTCACAGCAAATATTATCATCCGTCCAACAGTTATATTTATCTATATGGAAACGTGGATTTTAAAAAGGAACTGGAGTTTATCGACGCAGAGTATCTGAGCCATTTTGACAAAAAAGAGATTGACTCGGAAGTGGCAAGACAGACACCATATACGTCTCCGATTACAGTAACCGATACCTATTCTGTTTCAGAGGAAGAAGAAGAGGGTGCTTATATGAGCTACAATGTTGTTGCGGGAGACAGCTGTGATAATGAACTGGGACTGGCCATGCAGATTCTTGATTATGTTCTTTTTACCATGCCGGGAGCACCGGTGCGTCAGAGACTGATTGATGCCGGGCTGGGCAAGGATGTGGATAGTTATTATGACGGAGGCATTCAGCAGCCGATTTTCTCCATTACGGTAAAGAATGCCAGAAAGGGAACGGAAGAACGATTTAAAGAGACGGTGGAAGGTGCTCTTAAGGAACAGGCAGAAAAAGGAATTAATAAAAAAGCTGTTTTATCTGCCATTAATAATTTTGAGTTTAAATACAGAGAAGCAAACTTTGGCCGTTTTCCAAAAGGACTGATTTATGGCCTTAATTTTCTTAACAGCTGGCTGTACGATGACAGTAAGGCTCTTGAACTTGCGGATTCGCTTACACCACTGGACAACTTAAAGAAAAAAGTAGAGACAGGATATTTTGAACAGCTGATTCGGGACTGTTTCCTGAATAATACCCATAAGGCATATGTTTATCTCTATCCGGAAGCAGGAAAAAATGAAAAGATGGAGAAGATACTTTCTGACCAGCTTGCGAAAGTGAAAGAAAAACTGACAACAAAACAGCTGAACTATTTGATGGAAGATACGAAAAAGTTAAAGAAATTCCAGGAAACCCCGTCTACGGAAGAGGAACTTTCTAAAATTCCGATGCTTTCCCTGGAAGATATTAAAAAAGATGTACTTCCATTTAAAAATAAAGAGCAGACGATTGGAAATATTTCTACTGTGGTGCATGAATATCATACAAATGGAATCGTATATATGGATTTCTGTTTTGACATGTCAGAAGTTCCGGAAGAACTGATCCCATATGCCACCCTTCTTACGGAAATTTTCCGTTATGTGGATACAGAAAATTATTCCTATAATGACCTCGCAACGGAGATTAATTTAAAGATTGGCGGAATGTCATTTTTCACCGGAATGAATGTACTTGTCTGGAAAAAGGATGGATATCGTCCGTATTTCAGTATACAGATGAAATGTATGGAGAATCAGGTCAGCGATGGCATGACTTTGATGAAAGAAGTCTTATTCTCCTCAAAGCTTACTGATAAAAAGAGATTAAAAGAGATTATCTCCGAGATTCGAACGAAGATGGATACAAGAATCCCGTCTGCCGGACATGTATATGCCGCAAACAGGGCACTGTCTTATGTGGATCCGATGATGAAATACAAAGATGTCGCCGAAGGTATTGGCTTTTATGAATTTATTAAAAAGCTGGATAGAAACTTTGACAGTAATTTTGATACTCTGATTCGCCAGCTTTCCCGGGCTAGAGTCTGCATTTTCCGGAAAGAAAATCTTACCCTGTCATTAACGGGTGCAGAATTTAACTTTAAGTCTCTGCTGGAAGGAGAAATGCTGCAGTTTGGCCGAATGCTTTATGATACCCCTTGTGTGAAAGCAGTACCGGTATTTCAGGTGGAAAAGCTGAATGAAGGATTTAAGACACCGAGCAAGGTACAGTATGTGGCGACTGCGGGACGTTTTGAAAAAGAGGGACAGGAATACAATGGTGCTTTAAAAGTTCTTAAGACTATTTTTTCGTATGATTATCTTTGGGTTAATGTGAGAGTGACTGGCGGAGCCTACGGATG
>JALFIK010000096.1 GCA_022776205.1 Eubacterium sp. | reverse complement strand
TAATAATCACAACGGAAAAAATATGAATTACTTTCCCGGAAAGCGGAATCCCCAGACCAAGAAGAGCCGAAGACAAAGGGTCTGCGAAAAAATCCGCAGCAAACGCACTTCCCAGCAGTGCAAATAAAGTGAGCGCCACCTGAATAGTCGCCAGAAATTTTGCCGGATCGCGTGTTAACACCTCTAGTCTGCCGGCACGATGATCCCCTTCCTGAACCATATTTTTCAGTTTTGAATCATTGATGGAAATCACAGCAATTTCCGCGCTGGCAAAAATTGCAATTCCAAGTATCAGGATAATCTGTAATATTATCGCTCCTGCCATTCTTTCCTCTTCCTTTTCCTTCACGGACTACAGATTATAGTTCATTTCTTCCTCAATCCACTCCAGTGCATCTTCATAATCTTTTCTTGCCTCTTCGATTTTCTGAGGGTTCTGACGATCTAAAATCCGTTCAAACTGCTCCGTTACCATCTCAAGCTGTTCCCGCAGTTCTCCTGTCGTCTCTTCGTATAATCTTTCTCCCCGGAGAAGAAGAACCTTGTTCTTCTCCTGTTCTCTCGGAGGAATTTTCAGATAGGCAAGTTCTTTCATTCTCGCCTCCATCTCCTCTTTTGTCATATTGTTTTCCTGATTTTTTATAAGGCGGGTTACCGTTTCTTTGGTGGACACAATTTTTGCTTCCACTTCGAGAAGAGCATTGATATCATAAGTATAGGTAATGTCGATTTCCTCTTTTCCTGCCTCATTATCCGGAACAGTAAGCTCCAGCGTACCAAGGGAGACATTATTCGATGCAAACCGGCTTTCGCCCTGCAATATGTGAATTTCCACTTTCGTCTGATGGTCGTGTACTGTAAAAAATTTCTCCGTACGGCTGGCCGGAATCACTGTATTTCTCTCAATGATCGGACAGAAATGGTTGGATTCCACATGTCCATTTTCCATTTTTACAGAAACTTCTGTACCGAGAGTAAACGGACATACATCCGTTAAAATTACTTCTCTTACCGCCTCTTTTCTTTCCTTCATGGCGGCCTGAATCGCTGCTCCTAAAGCTACCGCTTCATCAGGATGAATACTTGTATCCGGAACTCTGCCAAAAAGACGACTCACAAATTTACGCACCAGTGGCATTCTCGTCGTTCCTCCCACAAGAACTACTTCATCAATCTCCCGCGCCTTCACCCCGGCATCCGAAAGACTTTTTCTCACCGGACTCTTGATTCGATCGAGTAGATTCGCACTCATTTTTTCAAAGGCTCCTCTCGGAATAATCGTCTCTGTTTTCTGTCCGTTTACCACTGCCTGCATCCGGTAAAAAGCATCTGCCTGGGGATGACATTTGCACTTTTCCGCCTGATTGCGAAAATAAGCTCTATCCTTAGAACTTAATTCATTTTCATCAATGTGATGTTCTTTATAAAATTCCTGAAGAATCAGTTTTGTGAAATCCTCTCCTCCGAGATAATTATCTCCTGCAACAGCACGCACTTCGAGTATTTCTTCCGACAACTCAAGAATAGACACATCAAATGTCCCACCCCCGAGATCAAATACAAGAAAACGGGTATTATCCTTTTTCTGGTAAAGGCCGTAGGCAATTGCCGCTGCCGTCGGCTCACTGATGATTCTTTCCACCTTGAGACCGGCAAGTTCTCCGGCCTGTTTCACTGCTTTCCGTTTCACTTCATTAAAATAGGCCGGAACGCTGATTACTGCTTCCGTTACCGGTTCTCCCAGATACGCCTCCGCATCTTTCTTCAAAGACCGTAACACCAGGGCAGAAAGATCCGTTGCCGTAAATTTCCTGTTTCCCAGTTGAAATATTTTTTTGCTTCCCATACTTCTTTTAAAAAGAGAAGCACTCTGTTCCGGATAAAGAGCCATCCGTTCCCGGGCTGTCTTTCCAACATAAACCTGATCCTTTTCATCTATGCTGACCACAGAAGGTGTCAGTCGTTCTCCGAGACGGTTCGGAATAATTTCCGGACCATTCTCCGAATAATATGCAGCCAGAGAATTGGTCGTTCCCAGATCAATGCCTATAATCACGTCGTTTCTCCCTCCTGTATTATTTTCTCAATTTTCTTTTTATACCGAACGATTTCTTTCCACTCTTCCTCGTCCATTTCCGACTGCAGGCTCCAGCCCTTTTTTTCAAGTTCATTAAGAATTGTAATCGCCTGTTTATAATCATTCTTATTTTTTGCAGTAACTGTAATGTATTTTGCCCGGAGAAAACGAAGTTCATCACTTTCTATTTTGTTTTCTTCTGTCAGTTTCAGGATATCCTCAATCTGATCATATTCCCCGGCACATAATAGCATCCGAATCAGTATGGAATATGGTTTCCCATAATATGGATATAAAGCCACTGCTCTGTGATAATCATAAATCACATCCTGAAAGCGTCCCAGATACAGACAGGATTCTTCTCTCAGGACATATGCCGGGTAATACTGTGGATCCAGCACCAGCATTTTATCGCAGTAATCAAAAACCCGGGCAAAATCTTTTTTCTGACGCCAGATATCAGCAGCCGTATGATAATAACTTACTTTCTGGGAAACATCTTTTTCCTCTTCTACCGCCCTGTTAATATATTCCATTGCCTCAGTCAGATCTCCCTCTTTTTTCCTGAGAATAATTGAGGCTTTGGCAGAACCAATCGTATAATATGCATAACCAAGTCTGGCCAGACGCCGAGCTGTTTTCTTGGTTCCGTCCGGTCTTAACTGCCTGATTTCAGACAGCCAGATGGTAAGATGTCCCAGGGCTTCCTCTTCCTTATTTATCGTCAGGAAAATACGCCCCTTAAGATTATGGTAATCCAGGATATGCTCCTCATCCGGTGCGAAACTGTCCAGAAGCGCAATTCCATCTTCGAAACGACTATTCTGATAGTAACACCAGGCAAGTTCCATCAGACTGTCTTGATTTAAAATCCCAGCCTGATATTTTGGTTCCAGCTCATCCATTATGTAAACATTACATTTCGTCAGATCATCAATCAGCCTTTCATCCACCGGACTTTCTTCTAATAAATCAAGTACTTCTTCCCGTGCCTTTCTGTAATACCCGTCGTGGAGATCTGTTTCCATTTTTCCTGTGCGGGCAAGGAAGGATGCGGGGTCTTTCTCAAGTACTTTATCATATAAGTGAGAAAGTTTCTCCCATTCATTCTGCTCTTCCAAAAACCGGCCATAACAACAGACAATTCTTTCTTCCGAGTCATACTCCACGGCAAGGCTGTGAAAAATCTCCCCTGCTTCTTCTTTTTTCCCTTCACTATATAATAATCTGGCTTTTTCCAGCAAAACATACGGATGGGACATGGAATAATTTTCCGATAAAATGGAATATTCCTCCCAGGCTTCCTTTGACATTCCAAGGTCTGTATACTGTCTGAGGCGATGATAGTGCTCTATGTATTCATCAACGGTATCATCGGCTTCCCCGGTAAACAGCTCATAATTCAACGCTCCATTATACCGGACGACCTGCAAAAGAAAGTCCACATAATCTTCCGGAAACAATTCAAGAAGTTCCTCTCTGTTTCCACTGATTGAAAAAGTGTGGTCAATCAATTTCCAGACCGATGAAGGAAAACGGAAGTGGTCCATTAAAAAAACAAGAAAGGCTTCTCTGATTTTCTCTCCCGTCTCCAGCGAAACACAAATATCCTCATCAAATAATGCTTCCCAATTTTCTTTTCGAATTCTCTGGTAAAAATTTCCGTAAAGCACCGCACACCGGTCGATAAACTGTTCAACCGGTGTTTTTTTCTTTCGTGTTTTTTCTTCTTTTTGCTTTGTATATTCCAGTGCCTTTTCATAAGCTTCCCGAAGTGCTTTAAAACCCTCGGGATCATCTTCAGGATTTACACTGTGCAGCTTCTGCCTGTATGCTTTTTTCACACTGTTTTCATCTTTTGTCGGTTCAATTCCAAGTATACTAAAAGATTCCTCTGTCCTGTCCATATTAAAGCTGTCCAAATACCTCCCCTATCTTCTCGTTAATTACAAGATCTGCCTGCGAATCTCTCTGTGTTGCTGATTTATTAATAAGAATCAGATGTTTTCCCCGGAAATAATCAATCAGACCGGCGGCCGGATAAACTACCAGGGATGTACCACCGATAATCAGAACATCCGCTTTGCTAATATATTGAATGGTTTTTGAAATCACTTCCTGATCCAGCCCTTCCTCATAAAGAACAACATCCGGTTTGATCAGTCCTCCGCAGGCATCACATTTCGGCACGCCATCACTGGCCTTTACATAAGAAGCATCAAAAAACTTTCCACATTTCGTACAATAGTTTCTGTGAATACTTCCGTGGAGTTCGAGTACATTTTTGCTTCCTGCCATCTGATGAAGTCCGTCAATATTCTGCGTAACTACCGCTTTGCACTTTCCTTCCTTCTCCCACTGGGCGAGTTTAAAATGTGCCATGTTCGGCTTCGCATCCAGAGCCATCATCTTATCCTTATAAAATTCATAAAATTCTTCGGTGCGGTTAACAAAAAATGTATGACTTACAATTGTTTCCGGTGGATACTTGTATTTCATGCTATACAGACCATCCGTACTTCTGAAATCCGGAATTCCACTTTCCGTGGAAACACCTGCCCCTCCAAAAAAGACAAGATTATCCGTCTCATCAATCATTTCTTTTAACTGTCTGATCTTTTCATCCATGGAACATACCTCCTTATACAACTGCATGTTTTCTATATTTTAAATCATTAAAATTATCACATTAACCAGTCCGAGAACAAATCCAATCAGAGCGCCGAGATTTACAATCGTACCAAGTTCTTTCCTCATAATAGAAAGTACCAGTTCTTCTACCTCTTCTACCTTCATTGCATTAATCCTCTCCTCGACAATCTCAGAAAGATGAAGTGCCTTTAAAAGATCCGGCAATTTCCTTTCAATCAGGCTCCTAAAAACATTCCACAGAAAGTCACTGTCACAAAGTCCCTTTTCTTCGAGGAAACCCATCGCCTCTCCAATCGTCTTTTCCTGCAGTTTTACAGATTCGTTCTCTACTTGTTCTTTAATCAGATCACGGGCATTCTCTTCGAGATAAGTATCAATGCGGTTTTGTACCTGCTCCCCGATTTTTTCAACGAGGGAGCCTCCCAGCATCATTCCAAACATGGAATCTGACAGTTTACTCTTTGCCTCATCCATTACCTGATCGACAATGATTTTCCCGGGATTGATCTCAATAATCTTTTCGTACAAAAGGTTTGTGATACTCTCCTCTACAGATGTCATAACAGTAGAAAATTTCTCTTCCGGTATCACATTCACAACGCAAGACCGAATGGTTTCGGAAGAAGTATTCCATTCATCTTTTTTTCTTGAAAATCCTTCCTTAAACTTCTTCTCTGCTTCATCGGAAAGCAGCTTTTCAGAAAGAAACTCCGGTGTAAAAAGCTGCGTCTCGATTACATTTCCAACAGCCCGGGCCAGTCTTCCCTTTCCTCTTGGAATCACTCCCGGTGTAAAAGGAAGTTTTCTTCCAAAAACTCTGATTTCTCTTCTTGGACGAAACAGCATCTTGACCGCAATCCAGTTCGTCACATATCCAATCACCGCTCCAATCACCGGAGCTGCCACGTATTTCCAAACCATATTTATTACCCCTTTTCTTTACAATATATCATAGCCTGTAGGAAATGCAACTTAAAATCCTACAAAATAATCTGTATCTCCCCATCAATTTTTATTTTTTCCCTGTCCACCAGGCAATCTGCAGCAAATAATTTTACCCCTGCTTCCTTTGCCTTACGCAAAGCTGTGGCAAATTCCGGTTGTCTTTTTTCATTCGGGCGAAACTGTCGCACCCCTTTTTTCTGAATTACAAAAAACACCGCCGTGCAATACCCTTCTTTCATCGCCCCGGTTAATTCCTTTACATGTTTCAGTCCCCTTAAGGTTGGCGCATCAGGAAATAAGGCCGTATCACCCACGGACAGGGTAACACCCTTTACTTCCATCAGCCATTTGTTCTGATCCGTCTCCAGATAAAAATCAAAACGGGAATCCTTAAAAACCTTTTCACGTTTCACCAGGGTTACTTTTTCCCAGAAATATCCGTCTTTAATCCATTCTTCCACAAGAGCGTTTGGTGCCTGGGAATCTATATTTACCCACTGTTCCTCCTGCCTGACGCAAATTAATGAATATTTTGTTTTCCGATTGGGATTATCTGACGGTTCCAGTAAAACTTCCACCCCCGGGAAAAGCAGTTCTCTAAGCCTTCCTGTATTTTTCACATGGCAAAGTTCCTCTCTGCCATCGACCAGTGCAATTGCCGTAAACCGATTTATACGTTTTACAAAAACGGCTTCCATCAATCTTTTGTATTTCATTTTTCCTCCTGAAATCCATCCCAGAATTTATCTAATACTTTTCCATAGTTTTCACAGGAAACTGCATAATAAGTACTCCATTCCTGCGGCAGAAGCACCTGATTTTCCCGACGCAAAAAACGATCATCCATCAGCAGGATCGTTCCCACATCACCGGCACTGCGAATCACTCTTCCGGCTGCCTGAAGCACTTTATTCATTCCGGGATACCGATAGGCATAATCATACCCCTTTTTATTTTTTCTGTCAAAAAAAGAACGAATCACTTCTCTTTCCCGGCAAACTCCGGGCAGTCCTGTTCCAATAATCATCACACCAATCAGGCTTTTTCCAACCAGATCAATTCCTTCTGAAAAAATACTTCCAAGAACACAAAATCCAACCAGAGATTTTTTTCTTTCTTTCCTGAATGTCTGCAGGAAATTCTTTTTTTCCTCTTCATCCATAAACGATTGCTGTAAAAGAAAATCGGACACAAGATATGCACTGCTTTGCAGGGCAACATCATAAACTGCTTTCTGCATTTCATAGGACGGAAAAAACATAATATAATTGCCCGGTTTTTTCTCCAGGGTAATTTCCAGATAGCGTACAATTTTTCTGTACTCCGCCTCCCCTCTCCTTGTATAACGACTTGTCACATCCCGGGCGATGGCAATCAGCCTGTTTTTTTCTTCAAAAGGTGAGGGGATACAAAAGGCATCAATTTTATTTCCACACAAAAGCTGACGGAAATAGGGAACCGGTAAAAATGTGGCAGAAAAGAATATACTTGAAACACTTTTTTCAAGATACTCTTCTAATTTTTCAGAAGGATCAATACAAAAAAGGTGAAGAATAAAATCTTTCTTTTCCTTCTCCCCATAAATTTCATAGCCTGCGTTCATCTGCTCAAGAATCAAATAAAAATGGCTGAGCTTAAAATAAAAATTTACAAGTTCTTCCCGCTCCGAAAAGGAATCATTTTCTTTCAGGTATTCTTCCAGGGCAGTGAGCAGACGAAACAATGGGAAGTACACTGCATCGACATTTTCAAAGGGAAAAACGCCCCGAAAATCTTCCTTCTGTGAATTTTCCAGTTTTCGCAGTGCCGTTGCACAGTTGTTCACTTTATTAAGAATATACCGGTCATTTTTGTCTTTGAAATATTTACGGGGAAAAGTAAAATCACTCTTTGCAATAACCGCACTGTACATATCTCTGGCACGGTCAACAAGATTATGGGCTTCATCAATTAAGAAAATGACATCTTTTTCTCCGCTTTCCACTAGACTTTTCTTATTGACATGGGGATCAAATACATAATTATAATCACAGATAATAAAATCTGCCCATGCGGCAATTTAAAAAGATAATTCATAAGGACATACCTGATATTTTTCTGCAAAAAGGAGGAGATTCTCTCTTGTAAATGTATTTTCCGAAATCAGAAGTTCATAAAGTGCATGATGAATCCGATCATAATGACCTTTTGCTTTCGCGCATTTTTCCGGATTACATTCCATAACTTCATTCGGGCAGATTCTCTCCCTTGAGGTAATCGAAACCACAGAGACAGACAGCTTCTGTTTTTTCAGTAAATTTACCGCATCCTGCGCTACGGACCCTGTAATCGTTTTTGCCGTAAGATAAAAAATTCTTTCGGCACTCTCCTCTCCTACTTTTTTCAAGGCCGGAAATACGGCAGACATGGTTTTTCCCACACCTGTCGGTGCCTGCATAAAAATATTCTTTTTATCCTCTATTGCCCGATAGATCATGGCAGTCATCTTCTTTTGTCCCGGTCGGAAAGGAAAAGGAAATTTTATTTTTTTAATGCTTTTGTTTCTTCCTTCTCTGGCCTTCACATACCAGGATGCCCACATGCGATAAGAATCCAGCAGACTGTCAAACCACTCGGTCAGTTCCTCCATGGAATAGACAAAACATATCTTCTTCAATTCTTCCGTTTCCATGTTGCAATAAGTGATCTGTACTGCAATTTCACTACAGTCTTTCAAATGCCCATACATACATGCATAGCACTTTGCCTGGGCAAGATGAAGCGTCTCCGCTTCTTCAATTTTATTCACATCCCTGTAAACACACTTTATTTCATCAATCAAAGGAATCCTGTTTCCGTTATATTCTATCTGATCAATTCCATCTGCACGTCCTTCCAGACAAAGCCGATACCCTTCTTCCTCCCATTCCATCTTCAGGGGTACTTCACTTTGATAGGTCGCTTTCTGATTCTTCTCTATTTTTCTGTGAAGACGACTCCCTTTCTGCATGGCTTCCGGATCAGCAGACACGGAAGTTCCTGTCCGGATATCGCCCGACCTTAAAAGAAATTCAACAAGCTTTCGCACAGAAGTTTTTATCATCCCTTTCCGGTATGAAAATATCATGATCTACTCCTTTATGTTTTTGCAAATAATCACTTTACGTTCATAATACTTATTTTTATCAAATGAAACTTCTTCTCAATGGATAATGTGCCTTGTTTTTCCGCAAAAAGAAAATGCCCACAATGAGGGGCAAAACTCATTGTGGACATTCTCTGTATAATACTAACCTTTAACTTAGGGGATTACTTTAATTATAATACAATAAATCCTTTAAAATTTCATGTTTTTATAGTGGAATTTTTTGCCCAATTTATTAAAATAAATTGACATTGTAATTATTTCGACAATATTATTTCATTTGAAACCAAAAACACCACTTTCACTATACCACAAAGAAATCAAAGGGAAAATTTCCCTTTCCCCATTTTTATGAAAGTTGTCCGAGTATTGCCGGAATCAGCTGTTTTTTTCGGGACACCACACCTGCCAGATTTGCACTACTATCTTCAACTTCTACATGAAACGCACTCTCAATAACCTCTTTACCCATGTCTCCTACCATGAGCAGCTCTGTTGATTCATTAATAATGTCTGTCATCATGAAAAATACCATATCCAGACCGTAAGATGTCCTGACTTCTTCCATATACGGCAGGAGCTTTTCTTTACATGCGGAAAGTTCTTCTTTATTCATGGAACTGATCTGCCCCACACCAAAATTTATTTTTGAATCATTAAATTTCTTAAAATCCTGATAGAAAATCTCTTTTGCTGATTTTTCCCTCAGGTTACTTCCCGCATCAAACATATCCTTCGCATATTTTTCAATGTCAATTCCTGCAATACCTGACAGCTTCTCTGCAATCATCCGGTCAATGGCAGTACAAGTTGGCGAGCGGAACATCAACGTATCGGAAAGGATTGCAGAACAAAGTAAACCGGCAATCTTTTCCGGAATTTCCACATCATTTTCCATATACATCTGTGTCACAATCGTTGCCGTACATCCAACCGGCTGATTCCGGAAAAATAATGGAGCATTTGTCTCAATATTTCCGAGACGATGATGATCGATAATTTCTAAAATATCAGCTTCTTCATAACCATCTACGGCCTGCGTCTTCTCATTATGATCAACCAAAATCAACTTCTTTCTATCAAGTCCAAGTAAATTCCGTCTGGAAATCATTCCGATATATTTTCCCTGGGTGTCAACAATCGGGAAATCACGAAAACGGTTTTTGGCCATTATTTCCTGGATGTCATCCACAAAATCTGTCGTGTGGAAGGTAATTAAATTGTCTGTTGTCATAAAATACCGGATCGGCATACTGTGATTGATCAGTCTTGCCACAGTATAAGTATCATAAGGACTTACAATGATACGACAGCCGTGCTCTTTTGCCAGTTTTCGAATGGTCTTCGAAACCGTTGCTCCCATACAAACCACGATACATTGTGCATCCATCTCAATTGCACAAAGCTGGGATTCATAACGGTTTCCCAAAATAACCATATCCATTGGTTCAATATAGCCCTCCATCATGTCCGGATTTGCTGCTGCAATCAGCACATGACCCTCATCGAAATTTCCTTCTAAATTTCCTACAATCATCTCACCATCAATGGTCTCCACGATATTTTTAAAACTTGTATGCGCCTTAGAAAGAATCATATTGTCGTAAACATCCATATCGGAGTATGCAATATCACCGACTGTTATAATTCCGGCAAGCTTCTCCTCCTCTAAAATCGGCAGAGACACGATACGGGAGGCCCGCATAATATCCCATGCTTTTTTCAGAGACAGTTCCGGTGACACTCCTTCTGTCTTACGAATCTCAATATCTGTAACCTGGGGACGGATATCACTGACATAAAGAGGTGCCTCCATTCCAAAATAGTTCAGGACGTACTGCGTTTCCTCGTTCACATGTCCTGCTCTTGTGGGAATGTATTTTTTTTCTCCCCCTTCTTTCTTGTCCAGTTCATTTTTCAGGTAGGCATAAGAAATTGCAGAACAGATACTATCTGTATCCGGATTTTTATGCCCGATTACATATACGTTCTTCTTATTACTCAATTCGATTCTCCTTTTCTTTTTTCGAATAACAGCAGACTAATGTCTGCCGCCCTCAATTATCGTAAATCTTTCTTTTCGCTTGCGCAATTGTCTCTCATGAAACAGCTTTCTGTATTCCTTTCTGGAATGACCTTTATATTCAAATATGGGAACATTTTCATATAAGTCTCTGACCGCTCCTGTCACTTCTTTCTCCCATTCTTCCGGATCGGCAACAATAACAGTCACTTCGTCCCGAAGTTTCTCGAAGGAACATCCATTCTGTACCATAATAATAAGCGTCTTTACCGCAACGGTAGCCCGGTAATAATTCAGTCCCAGTTTTTCAACAAATAACGTCCCAAGCTCTGACACACCGGGCCATCGATTATCAATACCTGCCGATTCACTGATATATATTAAATCTTCCGGTGAGGGTTCCTTATAAAATAATCCCGGATGTTCTCTGAGAAAGGTTAAAAGCAGATCTGGATTTTCTACTGTCATACATTGAAAATATTGTCTGTCACCGCTAATATCTTTTAATATAACACCAAAAGACCAAAGAGAACATCTGCATTTTAAAAATATAAGAAATTCTTCAAAAGAAATCATTTTTTTTATTGTCTTCTGAAAAATTACAAACAGATCCGTCAGCTCAATCAGGCCATAATAATACATCAACCCTGTGAGATATTTATCCCATTCTTCATAGGTAGCTATCAGCTTCTGGCTTTTCCTGCTTTTTAATAAAAAATAAAATTGTTCTTTCATCGCAGGAACAACGATAATCTCATCTTCTGTTCCTGCAACAGCATATTTTCTTCGATAATTTAGCAGCCCGAACACTTTTAGATACTCTATATAATTCCAGCGTTCTTCATCCATCTCTACTGTATCATTCTCCCACACTTCCATGAGAAAATCCAGCACTACAGCCGGAAGCATCATAAGAATCCACTTCGGATCGGAACAAAACTCCTCCTTCAGGGCAGTAATATATACTTCTTTCGGCAGTCCCTGTTCATATTCCACTCCCAGTCTGCCAAGAATTGATTTCACTGTCTCAACCGGTGTGGACATCATTACTGTGACTGCCTCAAAATCCTCTGTGACTATTTTAATTATGTTTGCACTATTTTTATCCTGCATTTCTCTCCAATCCTAGTATATGGCTGTATAAAAATATAGAATTTTGTTTACCGAACTCTTGCTTTTGACTCGATCACACATGTGATACCTTTCATTCACAAGAGCATACCTCTTCCCGGAGGATTTTTATTTGACAGAAAATAATGCAATTTCCTATCAAATAAAAAAAATGACATCCTGAAATTATACAGGATGCCGCTCATAAGGCATATCCTGCCTCATAACTGCTGTCTATTTATTTCGTCCACAGCACTTTTTGTATTTCTTTCCGCTTCCGCACGGACATGGATCATTTCGTCCGATCTTCGGTGGTTTCACAACAGTCATTGATTTCTTCTGTTCTCTGTAAAGCTCTTTTCTTCTCTCCGGCGTTAAGAGATTATCCCACTCTTTCAATTCATAGAGCCAGTCTGCCTTGGCAGCCACCATATTATAGTATAATTTCTCTTTATCATAATCTAATGAAACGACCGTATTCTCATCCATCTCTTCAATTGGATTCGGAACTTTCAAACTGTCATTAATTCCATCCAGATAACCGACAAAATATGTGAGCTCCATACCATATTTCTCAGCAAGCTCCGATACAGTTCCGCTTACCGGTTCATCCGGTGTTGCAAGAATCTGTTCGTAAACTGCCTTTTCCTGATTAAAATACCCAATCCAGAATTGCTGCCCTTCTCTCGTATTATCATCGTGGCTATAGGCAAATTCTCTCCAATCTGTTAATAAAGACATTTTTCTTTCCCTTCCTTTGTCATCCATCTTTGGACATATAATGTAATAGTATAGCAAATTTAAGTATAAAGTTCAATATTTCCTCTTTAAAATGTAACAGATAATTCTTCCCCACCGCAGTGCGATCCTGCCCGAAGGGTTTGTTATATAGGAAACTTTTCAGACGTTCTTATTACATAACAAAGCGGCCCTTTCGGACCGCCTGCACTCTTTTGTATTTTAAAATAAAAAGACTTTACCAGAGTTTTCTTCATTAATGACGTAATATGCAGAAGCTTCCTCCGGCTTAAGATAAATTTTCAGAGATTTCATCTCGCTTTCCTTATGTCCTTCCTCCTCATACTGTTTTTTAATTCTTTCTGTTACAGTATCCAGTAAGGATTCATATCCCTGATATTGTAAATAAACTTCTGTCTCGCAAGTAACCGCCGTTTTCACTTCCTCAACTTTTTTTGTCACTTTTCTGGCTTTATCTGCGACTTTTGCACCGGTATCCTTCACTGTTTCTTTTGCATGAGCAGCCACTTCTTTCACTTCCTGAGATTCTGCCACTTTATCTACTGCCCTTTCTGCTGCGATTTTTACTTCATCTTTTACCGCTTTCGCCTTTGTTGTAACAGTCTTTGCTTTTGCAGCAGCAGCTTTTGCAGTTGTGCTGACTTTTGCAGTGCTTTTTTTCCTTGCCATAATTTACTCCTTTCTTTTACATATGCATTATACACCGTAAAAAAATATTTGGAAAGTATTTTACAAAAACATTGGTGTATTTTCTAAAATACACTGTTTATATTACAAATTCGTGTGCATCTCCCGAAAAGCTTTTTTATGTAATAGGAAAGTTTTCGGACTTTCTTATTACATAAAAAAAGCAGCGCTACCAGGATTCGAACCTGGAAATGCTGGAATCAGAATCCAGTGCCTTACCATTTGGCGATAGCGCTACAAAAAAACAAAAGCACGAGACGGGATTCGAACCCGCGACCCTCGCCTTGGCAAGGCGATACTCCACCACTGAGCCACTCGTGCATAAATTATGTACCTTAAAAACCACACACATGTATCAGTTCCAATAATCTTCTTCGAAAGACCTTTTAAGGTCAAGCGTTCGACCAATTAGTAGCAGTCAGCTCCATGCATCGCTACACTTCCACCTCTGCCCTATCCACCTCGTCGTCTTCAAGGGGTCTCCCACTCTTTCAAGTATGGATATCTCATCTTGGGGCGGGCTTCACGCTTAGATGCCTTCAGCGTTTATCCCTTCCCGTCTTGGCTACC